>JAWXCM010000055.1:0-7272 GCA_034408745.1 Bryobacteraceae bacterium | reverse complement strand
GTGGGCGTGGTGTGGGGCTCGGACTCGGATTCCCATGCGTAGCCGCCACCTTCGGCGGGGCGCCAGAGGGTGTCGAACTGCTCCGTGACCTGCGAGATGAGGCGGCTGGGCCATGCGGCAGAGAGGCAGCGGGCTCCGGCGAAAAGCGTGGCGGCGGAGCGGAGGAGATCGCGGCGGGTGGTGGTGCTCATTTAGTGTTGGAACTAGTGTTGGAACTAGTGTTGGAACAGCGCGAACGTGGCGCCGGCGGGGTCGCGGATGACGCACCATTTTCCGGTAGGGCCGTAGGGGGAAATGGGCTTAATGAACTCGGCTCCGCGGGATTCGGCTTCGGCGGCGGATTTTTCAGCGTCGGCGACGGTGAAGTAGGGGATCCACATTGGGGGCACTCCGGCGTTGCCGCCTCGGGCGTGGCAGACTCCGGCGACGCCATCTTCGACTCCGGGTGGCGTCATGACGTAGTCGTTGTAATCGCCCATGCTGAGTGGTGCGGATGTCCAGCCGACGACTTTTTCGTAAAATTCGCGTATATTTTCCGCGTCGGGGACGGTGAGGTCGAGCCAGCCTATGACGCCGAGTTTTTGATCCGCCATGCGGGTAGCATAGCAGGGCGCGTCGGCCCCGATGTCAGCGGATGATTCGTTCCTGAGCTGCTGCGTAGCTCGAGGTGACTGGCGGACGTGGGCGTCCGCCGCAGGCCTGGGGTCCTGCCCCCCTGCGGGTTAAACTACTACCTGGCTGCTTGCTTCGGTTTGTAGCCTTTTGTAGCAGGGCGTTGATTTGGCGCTTTGCGGATAGAGCAGATGGGCGGGTGTCGCCGAGGGATGTGGGGAGCATTCCGTTCGTCGGGGTGCCTGTGAGGGCCGCTTCCGGGCCGAGACCGTCGCCGAAGAGGCTGATCGCTTCGCCCGGAGCGAGACGGGTGCCACGGAGGCTGGCGGCGTCGACGGTTGGCTTCGAGGCGAATGACTCGCCGGTGGGGACGACGCATGCCAGCGCTCTGGATGGCGTGATTTTCGCAAGGAAGTTGCGGAACCCGAAGAGGATGTTCTCTGTGGGCGTCCACGGAAGGAAGCTGTCGCGCGCATGCCGGTGATGAGGGCGTTGCTGGCCGGGTCGAGTCCTCCAGCGCTCCTCCGAAGGTGCGTCGCCATTGTTGACGGCTGGCGGTGTCGAGCTGGATGAGGAGCGCGTCTCCGGCACTGTTGCCAGCGAGGGTATGGTGCGGTCGAGGGCTACGGCGATGGCTCGAACGTCCTCCTGGATCTGGGTTTGCCATCGACCTGGCCTGTGCGGCTGTTTCGTTGCGCCATATAGCCGGGGGAGAAAAGGTACAGGCCGCCGTTGCCGGCCCACCTGCTTATTCGTAGCGGAGGGCTTCGGTTGGGTCGAGGCTGGAGGCTCGGATGGCAGGGATTACTCCGCTGAAGAGGCCGGTCAGGAGTAGCACCAAGGTCGAGATGGCTACGGTGGCGGCGTCGATGGTCATGGCGAGGTCGCCCTTGCCGGACTCGTCCTCGAACATGGGGCCGAGGAGCGGGAGTTTGCCGATGGCCGTGGAGATGCCCCAGGCGAGGAGGATTCCGATTATGCCTCCGGCGAGCGTCAGGACCAGGGCCTCGAGCAGGAACTGCATGCGGATGTGGCGGCGGCGGGCTCCGAGAGCCATGCGGAGGCCGATTTCGCGGATTCGCTCGTTTACCGAGACCAGCATGATGTTCATGACGCCGATGCCTCCGATGCCGAGGGTCAGGGTCCCGATGAACATGAGCAGACCCTGAAGCCCGATGGTGAGGCCGTCGATGATGGGGCGGAATTCCTGGCGGCCGAACATCTGGATGGCTCGCTTGTCTGTCGGGTTGAAGCCCTGGCGGCGGCCGAGCAGGGAACGGACCTGGTCCTGCGCCTGGGCCTCGAACTGCGGGCCGAGGGAACTGAAGACCATGACGGCGCCGTAGCGCGTATTCCATAAATCGCTGGCGGCGGTGTAGGGAATAAACACGGATTCGTCGTCGCTGGAGAAGTAATTACTGAACTGGATTTTATTTTCCATGGTTCCGATTACTGTGAATCGAACGCCCTGGATGGTCATGGTCTCGCCGACGGCGGGTCTGCCGCTGAATAATCGCTGGCGAATTTTGCTGCCAAGGACGGCGACGCGGCGACGTTCGGCGTAGTCGTCGGCGGTAATCCAGCGGCCTTCGTCGGCGACTTCGTTGCGGATTTCGCCGTATTCGGGACACACGCCACGAACGGCTGCGCTGGTCTGACGTTCGTTGTACGCGAGCGACGGACGGCCGAGGGTTTCCAGACAGGCGTACTTGACGAGCGAGGCTTCCGAGCGGACGAGGTCGACGTCTGCCTGCTCGAAGCGGATCTGTTTTCCGGCGCGTTCGCCTCCGGCCTGGAGGCTGGTTTGGCCGGGCCAGCAGATGACGGCGCTCTTGCCGAAAGCTTCGAATGCTCCCACCATTGCTACGCGAAATCCACTGCCGTAGGCGATGAGCAGGGTGACCGTGACGATGCCCCACACAATGCCGAGCATGGTGAGGAAACTGCGAGTCGGGTTGCGGCGGAGGGCGTGCCAGGCCTGGCGGAAGATTTCGGTTGCCATGTCAGCCACCTGCCTCCCAGCGAAGGGCTTCAATGGGGTCGACTGCCGCCGCTTTGGAGGCGGGGTACATGGCTGCTCCGATGGCTACGATGCCGAGGAGTCCGATGGAGAGCAGGGTGGATTCGGGAGCGGGCAAAAGTCCGGCGAAAAATGGCGGCATTTTCACTTTATTTACCAGCGCGCAGAGGCCGAATGCGAATGCCATTCCGCTTCCGCCGCTAACGACGACGATGAGCACGGTTTCGACGAAGAACTGCGCGAGGATGGATCCTCGGGTGGCTCCGACGGCTTTTCTGACGCCGATCTCCCGGGTTCGTTCGCGCACGGCGACCAGCATGACATTCATGACGCCGATTCCTCCGAGGAACAGAGTGACGATGCCGACGGCTCCAAGGAAGTACTTCATGGAGTCCGTGAGTGCCTCGAAACGCTTAATGTTTTCGATGGTGTCCCACACGGGGACGGCCTCTTTGTCGGTTGGGTCGAAGTTGTAGATGCGGGCGAGGGCCCGGCGAATCTGGTCGCGGCACTCCAGATGCTGATCGGAGGATTTCGGTGTCGCGAGGAGCTGGTCGACCGAATTGGGGGGCTGCGGCGGTTTATTCGGAAAATCGCGCTGCACGGCGGAGAAAGGTGCGAATACCTTGTTCACGTCGCGTCCGTCGTAGCTGGAATCCTGTTCTTTAAATGCCATCACGCCGATGACTTTGTAGGGAAACTGGCCCACCTGGATGGTTTCGCCGACGGCATTATTTCCGGCGAAGAGCTGCTTTGCGGCGTCGCTGCCGATGACGGCGACTCGGCGGGCCTGATTCTGATCCTCCCAGGAATAGAAGCGACCCTCCCCGATGGTGATGCTGCGGACGTCGGCGAACTCCGGGTATGAGCCGGTGAGCTGGAGTGAGGCGCTGTTGTACTGGCTGCGGATGGAGACGCCGCCCTGACCGAGCTCCGGCATGACGGTTTCGCAGGCAGTGGCTTCGCGTTTGATGGCTTCGGGATCGCCGGTGCGCCACCAGACTCGACGGCCTGCGCGGGTGCCTCCGGCCTGCAGGCTGGTGCGCCCGGCGAAGACGATCATGATGTCCTTGCCGAGGTTGTCGCTCTGGATTTTCTGGCCGACGCGGAGGCCTTCTCCGGCGGCGACCATGAGCGTGATGGAGACGACGCCCCAGCCGATTCCGAACATGGTCAGGAACGTTCTGACTTTATGGGCCCAGAGCGTCCGGAACGTGTCGGCGATGAGATCGCGGAGGTTCATGAGGCGCCCTTACTGGAGAACGACCTGCTGACCGTCGCGGAGTCCGGCGAGTAACTCGGTATTGATACCGTTGGAAATGCCGACCTTAATATCGACCTTCTTCTTCCCTTTTTCGGACGTTGGGTCGGGTACTTCGACCGAGGCGTTGCGCTGGCGGTCGTAAATGACGGCGCTTTCGCGGACTAACAGAATGCCTTTTTTCTCAAGCAGGATGATTTCGGCGTTGGCGGTCATGTTGGCCTTGAGTTCGCCGCCGGGATTCTTGATGGATACGCGGACTTCAAACGTGGTGACGTTGTCCTTTTCCACGCCCAGCGGGGAGATTTTGGTAACGGCGCCTTCGAACTTGCGGTCCTTGAATGACTCGACGACAATGCGCGCGGGCTGACCGAGGAAGACGCGGCCGATGTCGGCCTGGTCGACCTTGCCGAGGACGTAGACGTCGCTCACGTCGCCGAGGGTCATGACGAGGGTCGCCTGAGAGCCGAGGACGAGGATGGAGCTGACGGCGACGCCGATCTCGACATTGCGGGAGAGGACCAGGCCGTCCATGGGGCTGACGATGGTGGCGTTGCTGAGGTCCTCTTCGGCGCGTTCGAGGGCGGCTCGGGCCTGTGCCACCTGTGCTTTGGCGCGGGCCATGTCGGCTTTGCCCACGGCGACGCCGCGCTGGGCGGTGAGCTGCTTGTGAACCGCGAGCTGGTACGTACGCTCAGATTCCTCCAGAATGTTGACTGCGATCAAGCCCTCCTTGTGGAGTTTGGTGGCGCGGTCGAAGGCAGTCTTCAGGAAGGGTACGTCGGGGCCATCGGCTTCCACTTTGTTGCGCTCCCAGGAGGCCTGGGCGGACTGCTCAGAGGCTTCGGCGACCTGCACCAGGGCTCGGGCTTCACGGAGGCGGGCCTGGAGGTCCTCTTTGTCGAGCTCGACCAGGACCTGCCCGGCTTTGACGCGGTCCCCGTAATCGGCGTAGATCTTTTTGACGATGCCGCTGGCTTTGCTTTTGACTTCGACTTTGGTGCGGGGCTCGATTTTGCCCGTGGCGACGACGGACTTGGCAAGGTCGCCCTTTTCGACGGTGACGAGTTTGGATTTATCGATTTTCACGTCGGATTTGAGGGAACCACGGAGGAGGAAGGCAGCTCCTCCGAGCAGCAGGATCATCACGCCGGAGACCCAGAGCCAGGTCTTTCTTTTGCCGTTCTTTGCCATGTTGTAAGGGAATACGCAGGACTGGCGGCGGGAGTTCCGTTTTGTGCGCGCGCTAGTCGGATTCGGCGTTTTCGATCCGGCCGGCGGGGCGGGGTTCGATGTGAACGAGGACTCCGGCTACGAAGGGGACCTTGCGGATGATGTGGTCCTGCACACGGTGGCCGAGGAGGTGGGATTCGGCGACGGTCATGTCGGGGTCGACTTCAATGTGCATGTCGACGTGGTACTGGAAACCGGTTTTGCGGGCGAAACACTTTTCCACGCCGTCGACGCGGGGCACCTCGACTGCCTTGCGGCGAATTTCGGCGAGCATGCCTGGGGGCGGCATGGTGTCAGTGAGTTCGAGCGAGGCGTCGCGGACTACGCGGAGTCCGGTAAGGATGACGATGATGCCGACTGCGAAGCCGCCGATGGGGTCGGCGCGCAGGAAGCGGACGGGGTCGAGGACAGTGAGGGTGAGGGCGGCCATCGCAGTAAAGGCGCTGACGATGTCGACGGCGTCGTTCCATGCGTCGGCGACGAGGGCGGCGCTGGAGATGCGTCGCCCAACACGGAATTTGGAGACGGCGAGGAACGCTTTGACGAACATTGCGATCAACGGGGCCCACAGTGCGCCCGCGAGCGGAAGGGTGGGAGGGCCGGCGAGTTTGCCGATGGAGTGGGCGCAGATGGCGAGTCCGGCGATGACGAGAATCAGGCCGACGAGGAGTCCGGAGAGGATTTCGAAGCGGCCATGACCGTAGGGGTGGTCGTCGTCGGCAGGGCGGGAAGCCATGAGCATGCCGAGGAACACGATGAGTGAGGCCAGGACGTCGCCGGCGAATTCGAGACCAGCGGCGGTGACGGAGGTGGATCCGCTGATGAGTCCGGCGGATGTGTTGAGGATGGCGAGGGCGCCCGATCCTGCGACGCTCAGGATCGCCCAGCGGCGTCCGGCGTCAGTTCGCGATTCAGGTGTGGGCATGGTGTCGGATCAGGCTCGGGTTGCGCCCTGGGGCGAGGATGGTGCATCCATAGAACATGATTCGTTTGCTTGTGGTCGGGGTAACTGCGCTGTCCCTACTCTCAGGATACGAGGGCGGTGTAGAGGAATGGAGGGCGGATCGCGAAAAGGGTCTGAAGGCGGAGGACGGGTGGCTTTCGCTGTCGGGCTTGTTCTGGCTGAACGAGGGCGAGAACCGGATTGGGTCGAAGGCGGGGGCGAGGGTGCAACTGCCGGAGGGCTTTCCGGCGGATGTTGGGGTGCTGTTCCGCAAGGGCGACGTGGTGACATTTCGCGCGGCCGAAGGTGCGGCGGTGAAGCTGAATGGCGAATCGACGAGGGCCGCGGAGCTGCGGACAGACCGGTCTGGCAAGCCGGACCAGCTGTGGATCGGACGGCTGCGGCTGCATGTGATTCAGCGTGGGACGAAGTTGGGGGTTCGGATGAAGGACCCGCAAAGCGAGGCTCGGACGCATTTCACGGGTCTGAAGTGGTTTCCGATTCAGGACGACTGGCGTGTGGACGCGAAGTTTGTTCCGAAGCCGCGCAAGCTGGTGGTCGACGCGCAGGCGGGTGACAAGCAGAACTACGACAGTCCTGGGTATGTGGAATGGACTCGAGGCGGCAGGACTCTGCGGCTGACGCCGGTGACAGAGGGCGATCAGCTCTTTTTTATTTTTAAGGACGCCACGTCGGGGAAGTCGACGTACGCGGCGGCCCGCTTCATCTACACGGATATGCCGAAGGATGGTCGGGTACTGCTGGACTTTAACAAGGCTTACAACCCGCCGTGCGTGTTTACTCCGTACGCAACCTGCCCGCTGCCGCCGCCGGAGAACCGCATGACGATTGCGGTGGAGGCTGGGGAGAAGATGTACGTGGGGCACGGGAAATAGCGGGGATGCTGGAGGATTTGAGGCAACTGACGGCTGCCAGGGTGGCACTGGGTGTGGCTGGGGATAGTCTGCCGACTCGTCCGCTGCTGGATTTGCGGCTGGCGCATGCGCGGGCTCGGGATGCGGTGTACTGGCCGTTCGATGCGGCCGGGCTTCGTGGAGAGATGGCGGCGCGAGGCTGGGAGTCGGTGCTGGTGGGGAGTGGCGCCCGGGACCGGGAGGAGTATCTGCGGCGGCCGGATTTGGGTCGGCGACTGGGGGAAGGTGCCGAGCCTGGTGGGCGTCGCGAGGGCGGGGTGGTGTGGAT
>JAWXCM010000054.1:0-69094 GCA_034408745.1 Bryobacteraceae bacterium | reverse complement strand
GGTAAGGGCGTGGGTCTGCAAATCTGGAAACCGGATAACTCGCAGGTGGGCTCGGTGGCATGGAACCAGCAACTGGCCGGCGATCCGATTCTGAATATCGACGGCGGTGCACTGTTGCCGAATGGCGACGTGGTGGCGGTGGTTCGAGGCGCGCAGCACGCGTTTGCACTGGTGAAAGCAAGTGGCTCGACGCTCGAGATACTCGCTGAGTCAGGAGCGCCACTCAGTACGCCTGCACAGCTGACATTCACCTCCATGATCCCTGGCATGAAGACGCCTGGCAATGCACTGGTCCAGGCTGCGGGCGATCCCTGGAATGTGGTCGAGGTCCGCAACGGACAGCCGGTTCCGCTGATACAGCATGGTGAGCGGTTCGACGGCAATGTGGTGTTCTTCGGATCGGGCTTCAACCAGGCCAGGCGCAGCCCATCTGGCGACCTGCACCTGTTTCTGAATCCATTCGGCGCAAACGTGCCTAATTACGGGATGTATAAGTGGGCTGACGGCCGTGTTAGTCAGACGGCTAAGTTCAACATGACGTGGCCGGACGGCACCGTACAATACACCGGGTCCTTTTACGGCGTCACGGACAGTGGTTATCTGCTGGCGACTGGCAGCACCAGCCGCAACCACTCGCGACTCTATCTTCACAAAGACGGCACACCGCGACTGGTGACGACGAACAGCCAGGTCCCCGACTGGACCACCGAGATCGGCGATGCTGGCGCCGTCATCGGCTGGGACAACGCAGTGGTCACGGAAACCGGGCGGGTCATGGCCCAGCTTCGGTTGCGCAACACGCCCTCCGCTCTCTACCTTTGGGAAGACGGCCGCTGGACCGAGATGGCGACACTTACACGGACCAGACTGCTCGATTTGAGCATCACGGGCTTCAGTCAGATCCGCGCGCTCGGCAACGATTTTTACGCCTCGTTCTCGATGGCCGGAGGCGGTTCTGCGATTGCGCGCTGGGTGGATGGCAAATGGGACGTGCTGGTCTCGCAGAACGACACGTCGCCGACGGGTCAGCCGATGGCGGGGATCGGCAACTTCGACGTCAACCACAAGGGAGAGATCGTATTTCTGTCGAACTCTTTCAGCTGGCCCGACCTGATCTTCCGCAAAGCTACTGGCGAGATGTCCGTTGTGACCTACACCTTCGATTTCGACACATTCCGAAATCAGTTAGTCCGATTTACAGACGTCGACCTTAGAGACGATGGCCGCATTTACTTTGTCGCACTTGACGTTATGGACCGGTATGCCCTTTTCGAAGCATTACCGAAGTAATTAGCGGTGTCGTAAAAGCCAGATGAAGAAGGGGCCGCCGAGGATCGCGGTGATGACCCCGACCGGGATTTCCGACGGAGCCATTGCGGTTCGCGCCACGGTATCGCATATGGCGAGGAAAGCTCCGCCCAGCAGAAACGAGCCGGGAATCAGCAGCCGGTGATCGGCACCGAGCCGGATCCGAAGCGCATGAGGCACGATCAACCCGACAAAACCGATAGGACCAGTAAGTGCAGTTACCGTGCCTGTAAGCAGGGAACCGATAACATAACCGATGAAAATCAGGCGATTGCCCTCGACGCCCCGGACAGCCGCCCACTCTTCCCCAACGGCAAGCAGGTTCCACTGCCGCGCCCGCCAGAATACGTAGACGGCCGACGACAGCAGAATCACCGATAACACCGTGAGCGTTGGCATGTCCACCGCTTCAATCCCGCCCATCAGCCATCGTGTGATGGAGATGGACTGCGCGAAGGTAGCCACGCTGTGCAGGAAGAGGATTCCGGCCATGCAGATACTGTTGACAGTTACTCCGGCCATCAGGAGTGTAAAGGGCGAGAGTCGCCTGCGCTCGGCAGCAACACCGAGCACCACTGCCAGGGTGACTACAGCACCGACGATGGATGCAGGCCACAGCGTAGTCCATCCGAAACTAATGGCCGATACAGCGCCGAGAGACGCGCCTGAAGATACACCGAGGGTATACGGCGTTGCAAGCGCGTCTCGCAGCAGCGCCTGAAACAGCACGCCTGCCAGCGCAAGAGCACCGCCCGTGAGCAGCGCGAGAAACACACGCGGCACCCGCAATGTGAAGAGTATTTGATGGTCTGGCTCCCCACCGGCAAACGCCCGCGCATACTCAACCGGCACAGCCCCAATCAAAGGTAGCAGGAGCCCGCAGGCCACGAAGACCGCGAGCGAGACGATCGCTACCGTCCATACACGGGAACTGGTGGCGAGCCTGCGGTCAACTGCCATAGGTGATCCATGGGCGGCCGGAAGGCCCGCGCTGGATGATGGTGTCGACTCGAAAGACATCGCGCATGGTCGCGGGCTGCATCACAGCATTAGGCGTCCCGTCGGCCACCACAGTTCCTCCGGCAAGGAGCACGATCCGGTCCGCGAAGGTTGATGCGAGATTCAGATCATGGGTGACCGTGATTACCAGCACACCGTCACGCGACAATGTTCTGAGTAAGCGGTAGAGTGCGATCTGATGCTCGATGTCGAGGTAAGTGGTTGGTTCATCCAGCAGCAGCGACTGCGGCGTTTGCGCCAGCGCCGACGCCAGAATCACGCGCTGTTTCTCCCCGCCGCTCAGTGTCTGGAAGTCGCGGTTGCCAAACGCAGTGGTGCCCGTCAACTCCATGGCACGTCTTACCTGAGATGCGTCTTCGTCTGACTCGAACATCGCATCTGCAAAGGGAGTGCGGCCCATTAGCACCACCTGCTCCGCGGTGAACGGAAACTCGATACGAACACTCTGGGGCACCACTGAGACACGTCTTGCGAACTGGCTTCGGGTCCATTTTGCCAGTTCGATACCCTCATACAGACAGCGGCCGCTGTAGCCTGGCCGCAGTCCCGCCATCACGTTCAGCAATGTCGACTTACCCGCGCCGTTTGGGCCGGCAACCGCTACAAACTCCGACTTACGAAACTGCAGAGTAACATCGCGCAGAGCGTGAATAGACCCATAGCTGAGAGAAGCGCCCTCGAGCCGGTAGAGAGGCGCGTCGAGACTCAACGAAACAGCTCCGGATGCAGCAGAGCAGCGAGTCGCTGCGCGCACTCCAGCACCCTCGGCCCCGGCACCACAAACAGTTCGCTGGCGACGATGTGGATACGCTTGTCGCGCACGGCGGCTAACGTCGGGTAGCGGGACCATAACGCCACCTCCCTCCTGGCCTGCTCAGGAGTGATGGATGCGGCGTCGGCGTGCTCGCCGATATCCACGATCACCTGCGGGTTGCGCGCCACGATCTCCTCGTGCAGCACCTTGACGTAAGGCACTTTCGCATCACTTAGGATGTTCCTGCCACCCGCAATCGCGACCACTTCGTCCAGATAAGACTTCGGCCCGACCGCGATCATTCCGTCGAGCGTTCCTGGGTTGCGGCCGACAACAAACAACACCCGCGTACGGCTCGCCGCCGCAACCTTCGACTGAATCTCAGCCAGCCCCTTCCGAATCTTCGCGTTGAGCGCCCTGGCCCTCTCAGGGACACCCGCCGCGTTGCCGATGACGTCGATCGTGCCCTCGATATCGGCGACAACATCCAGGTGCACCTCGAGTGTCTTCAGTTTTACCGTCTGAAAGCGCGCCGCATCGTGAACGTTGGTTCGCTGGACCACGATCAGATCCGGCTTCAGCGAGAGGATGACTTCCATGTTAGGCGTCACCCAAGTGCCCACTTTGGGCAACTTAGTCACTTCCGGCGGGTACTTACAGTAGTTGGTGACTCCTTTAACACGGTCGCCGAGTCCGAGGCCAAAGAGTATCTCGGTGATCCCGGGTGAAGTCGAGATGATTCGCCGGGGGGCATCGGCGGCTGAGCCGACTGATGCCGCGACAATCAGGAACGTCCACAGCGTCTTCACGACGCCAGTTCCTCCAGGATTCGCAGGACCTCGGCGCGAGGGTCGGCAGCCCGGGTAACCTGGCGGCCGATCACGAGGTAGTTCGCTCCGTCGGCCACAGCCTGCGCCGGAGTAGAGACTCGCTTTTGGTCCCCGGCATCCGCGCCGGCCGAGCGCACACCCGGAGTCACCAGAACAGTATCAGGCCCAGTAATCTCGCGGACTCGCGCGACTTCCAGCGGCGAGCACACGATTCCATCTAAACCCACAGCGACTGCATTGCGGACCCGCAGTGCCACCAGATCCTCTACGCTGTGCGAGTGCCCGTCGGCCGCCAGGTCGAGTTGGTCGAGGCTGGTCAGTACCGTCACACCGAGGATCCGCAGGCTGCTGCCAGCTTTGCCTTCCATCGCCGCGCGCATGACCTGCGGAACGGCATGGACCGTGAGGAAACGAGCGCCGCGACGCGCCACCTGTGCGGCCGCACGCTTCACGGTCTCCCCGATGTCATGAAGCTTCAGGTCGAGAAACACCTCGCAACCTTCCGCGACAAGTTCACTTAATAAGTCAGGCCCGGCAGCCGCATACAGCTCCAGCCCGACTTTGTAGAAGCGAACGGAATCTCCAAGCGAACGTACCATCGAGCGGGCCGCGTCGGCCGACTCCAGATCCAGAGCGATGATCAGCGGGTTCTTCGTCATGTAATGTGTATCGGTTTCTCGCGATGCGCCACCGCACGTCCAATGACAAACGCCTCGGGACAGCGGGCCAGGAGCGCTTCCACGTCAGCCGGCGCCACCGCGATGAGCAAGCCTCCCGCGGTCTGCGGGTCATACAGCAGGGCCTCAATTGCAGGCACCACCGAAGCATCGAAAGCCACGCAGGGTCCGGCGAAATCCCGATTATTCTTCAGCCCGCCCGGATGAGCTCCCGCTTCAGAGTACCGGACGGCGCCGGGAAGAAACCGCACCGCCGATGCCTCCAGCTCAAGCGTGACATGACTGGCCGCAGCCACCTCACGGGCATGCCCGATCAGCCCAAATCCTGTGATATCCGTGCATCCGCGCACGTCGAGACCGTCCATGGCAGCCGCGGCCGCTCGATTCAGAGTCAGCATCGACGCGGTGCAGGCGGCCACATCGGCCTCGTCCGCAATCCCGCGCTTGTGCGCAGTGGCGATGACCCCGGTTCCAATCGGTTTGGTAAGTACCAGAACGTCGCCGACACGGGCGCCGGCGTTGGTCAGCACACGGTCCGGGTGCACTGTGCCGGTGATGGCATATCCGAACTTTACTTCTTCGTCGTTCACACTGTGTCCGCCGACCAGGGCGCAACCCGCTTCGATCAGCTTTTCCGCCCCGCCTCGCATGATCTCGCGAAGGTCGTCGACACTGTCTTTACCGGGCCACGCGCAGATCGATAATGCAGTCACTGGCACGCCACCCATCGCATACACATCACTCAGTGCATTTACCGCGGCAATAGCGCCAAATGTGTACGGATCGTCGACGATGGGAGTGAAAAAGTCGACGGTCTGCACAAGGGCACACTCCGGGCTCAGACGGTAGACACCGGCGTCATCGGAGGTGTCGAAGCCGACCAGCACATTCGGGTTGTACACGCGAGGGAGGCCCGCGAGCGCCTGGTCCAAAACCTTTGGACTAAGTTTGCTCGCTCAACCAGCCGCTTTCACATGCGCTGTGAGTTTCCTGTGGGACACTACTTCAGTTTAGCGGGGCGCACCGGCGTGACTGCCACGCGCGTGAACGTGGTCGTGCCCTTCCATCGCTTCCAGATGCGTGATCACCTCGGCGGGTGTATCGAGCGACGCAGCCAGCAGCGACTCCACTTCCGTGGCGATTTCATGAGCGCGCCCCAGCGGCAGATCGTAGTGGAAGAGCAGGTGCACCTCGATCAGGGTTCGGGTTCCGGTACTTCGATACCGGAGATCGTGCCATTTAATTCCAAAATCGGCCGTAATTGTGTCGAGTTTCGACTGAATGGGAATATCGAGGGCAGGGTCGGCGTAATCGAGCAGTCCCCGTGCGGCTTCCCACATGAGGTGACCGCCCGACCAGAGGATATTGAGCGCGACCAGAATCGCGAGCAGCGGGTCGAACGGCTGCCATCCGGTCCACATTACCAGCAGCAGTCCGGCGACAACCCCGAAACTGGTCCAGCTGTCCGTCAATACGTGCTTGCCATTTGCCACCAGAATCAGCGAGTTCTGCATTTTTCCGGTGCGGATCAGGTACCACCCGAGCAGCAGGTTGATGACCGAGGCCGCCAGCACCATCAGGGTGCCGAGGCCCAGGTTCGACGGGAACACTCCCGCGATCCACCGCTCCACGGCCGTCGCGACGATGGCCACCGCGGCAAGGCAGATCATGGCACCTTCCCAGCCTGCCGAGAAATAGGTGATGCGTTCGAGCCCGTATTGATAACGGGAACTCGCGGGGCGATAGCTGAGGCGCATGCTGAATGCCGCGAAGATTACGGCAGCTACGTGCACTACGGATTCCGCAGCGTCGGAAAGAATCGCCGCAGACCCGGTAATCCACCACGCAAAACACTTTCCGGCCAGCATCAGCACTCCGACAGCGACGCTCAACCGCATCGCCCGTTGTGCGGCTGCCTGCCCGCTGTGAGTCATTTGAGAAAGCCGCTTGCTTTGGTCATAGGGGAACTGATTTCGTCATTGTGCGGGTCGTCGAGCGCCAGCACTTCTCGTAACTTCGGACTAAACCCAGCCTGCACCTCAGGCGGGATAAGTCGCTTCTGATATTGCTGCTGTGGGATGTCCCAGCGGCAATAAAAACCATGTAGTGCGCGACGCGGAGCATCGGTACGATTCTCCGTTCCGCCGTGCCACAGATGCGCGTTCATAATTACGACGGTCCCGCGCGGGGCCGTTACCAGGATCTCATCCGGGTGCACACCTTCGGGATCGGGCAAGCCCTCCTGCGGACGGCTGCCCCAGCGGTGTGAGCGCGGGACCACACGGAGAGCACCGTTTTCAGAGGTGAACTCGTCCAGCATCCACACGGTGTTGCAGACCGAGAACCCATCGTCGTCCGGCAAGAGGCCCATGTCGACATGCAGGGGCTGGCGCGAGTGCGAGTGCGGATTTGCCGAGCGCGCATTCAGGCTCGACAGCTTGAAGCGCGGGCCCAGCACGGAGCCGACGTATCCCAGGATTTCCGGGTTCGACATAATGCGTCCGAACACCTCACCCTTGGCCACCATGTTGGCCAGCCGGCGCGCGTTCGGTTCCTGCCGGAACTCGCTGCCCGCGTTCTCACCCTCGGCCTCAAACAGTTGTTCCGTAAGCGCGGTAAGTTCGGCAAGTAGCTGGTCAGGCATCCAGCGCTCCAGAACCAGATAACCGTGTTCAAAAAGGAAATCGCGTTGATTTGCATTCATGCGGCGGACCTGAACTGGACTATATCGCAGCCCGTCTGGCGGGTGCGGGCTTTTGCATTCGCACTTTGCCGCACTTTCGGCAGACCCACTTCCGCTGCCCGTGGAAGATGTGACCCTTCATTTCAGCCATCGGCTCTTTGCACTTTTTGCAGGTCATGGAGAGTGGTCGCCAACCATGATCTCCTGGTCCGGGCGGAGCGCTAATCTGGAGGTTTCAGCTCAACATGTCGCGAATCTTAGAATCCCTCCCCATCGGCGAACGTGTCGGAATCGCATTCTCAGGCGGCCTCGATACCAGCGCCGCCATTCACTGGATGCGTCAGAAGGGCGCCATCCCGTTCTGCTATACCGCGAACCTTGGTCAGCCTGACGAACCCGATTACGACGAGATCCCCCGCAAGGCTCTGAGCTACGGCGCTGAGAAGGCTCGTCTGGTCGACTGTCGTCCGCAGCTGGTGCGGGAGGGTCTGGCCGCGCTCCAGTGCGGCGCGTTCCACATCACCACTGCCGGTGTTCCGTACTTCAACACCACTCCCATCGGACGCGCGGTTACGGGAACCATCCTCGTCGCGGCGATGCAGGAGGACGACGTCCATATCTGGGGCGACGGTTCCACATTTAAGGGCAACGACATCGAGCGGTTCTACCGCTACGGCCTGCTGGCGAACCCGGCGCTGCGGATCTACAAGCCGTGGCTGGATCCGCTGTTCATCGACGAACTGGGCGGGCGCAAAGAGATGTCGGAGTTCATGGAGCGCTCGGGCCTTGCGTACAAGATGAGCAAGGAAAAGGCGTATTCCACCGACTCCAATATCTGGGGCGCCACCCACGAAGCGAAGGATCTGGAGTTCCTGAACAAGGGCATCCGCATCGTCGAGCCGATTATGGGTGTGCCGTTCTGGCGCAACGACTGCGAGATCAAGGCCGAAGAAATTACGGTTCGCTTCGAAGAGGGCATGCCCGTCGCCCTCAACGGGATGGAATTTGGCGATCTGGTGGCGCTGGTGTACGAGGCCAATACAATTGGCGGACGCCACGGGCTCGGCATGTCGGACCAGATCGAGAACCGCATCATTGAAGCGAAGTCGCGCGGTATCTACGAGGCCCCCGGCATGGCGTTGCTTTTCATCGCCTATGAGCGGCTGGTAACCGGCATTCACAACGAGGGCACAATCGAGCAGTACCGCGACTCGGGCCGCCGGCTCGGCCGTTTGCTCTACGAGGGCCGCTGGTTCGACCCGCAGTCGATGATGCTGCGCGAGACTCTGCAGCGCTGGGTCGCCAAAGCTGTTACCGGCGAGGTGACCGTGGAACTGCGCCGCGGCAACGATTATTCGATTCTGGACACGGAGAGCCCGAACCTTACGTACAAGCCTGAGCGCCTGTCGATGGAGAAGGTGGAGAACGCGCCGTTCACGTCCCGAGACCGCATCGGGCAGCTTCACATGCGCAACCTCGACATCACTGACACTCGCGACAAGCTGTTCGTTTACGCGAAGGCGGGGATGCTGGGACCGGGTCTCGTGGAGAGCCTGCATTTGCCGGAGCCATCGAAAAGTGGGGAGGACGACGCCAAAAAGCAGTAATTCTGTGCTATTATGGGAAAGATTGTGGTGGCTGTAGCTCAGTCGGTAGTAGCGCCAGATTGTGGTTCTGGAAGTCGAGGGTTCGAACCCCTCCAGCCACCCCACCCACTCCCCTAAAGACTCACTTCGAAACGCGCAGGCTGGCGAAATGCGCCACTGTCCCCGGATCGATCCAAAGCGCCAGCGCGCCACGGCCAGGGCCATGTTTTAGGTCGTTCACGATCAGAGTCGGTTGTACGGCACCGCCCACGTAGAGCTTCGCCTTGTCACCTCTCACCTCGATCTTCACCTTCGTCCACTCGCCTGGCACCAGGTCCACGTAGGTCTCGTACTTCTTCGGTGTCTCCTCACGCAGCCTGCGCCATGGCCACTCCGGGATAGCAATGTACTGGACGGAGTGGTTACGCATCACCTGGTCGTCGATACGGCCGTTGTAGGGTCGCAGGTAGAAAGCTTCTATCTGGCGCCGTCCGGGCTGACGCGAAAAGCAAGCCCGCTGAAGCCCTTGGCGCCTTCCGGTGCTCCCGGGATGCGGTCGCCTGCAAGGTCGAATTCAATGGTGCCGTCGGCGAAGTCGGTCCCGTGGATGAGGGCCAGGCGCTTGCCGTCTCCAGGGTCGGGTGCCCCGGCGTCGGTCAGACGGACAGCTGCTTTCCCTTTGAAGGTAACTGCCTCCGCGGTCACGTTCCGCAGCTTCAACTTACTGACTGGAGTAAGTGAGACGGTGGCCGTCTGCGCATGGCACACGGCAATGGCGAGCAGGATCAGGAACAGGCTTTTCATCACAACCAGTATGCCCCAGACAGCAGCGTGCAGAATAGAGAGATGACCACAGCCGTGGCCTCATCCCCGCGCAGCACTCTGCCCGTGGTTCTGGCCGGATTTTGCGCCTTTCTGAACATCTTCGCTACACAGCCGCTGTTGCCCGAATTCATCCGCATTTTCGGCGCGACCAAGGTGGAAGCGGGCCTGACCGTCACGGCTGGAACCTTTGGCGTGGCTCTGGCGGCACCTTTGATTGGAACTGTGGCAGACAAGTTCGGACGCAAGCGAGTCATTCTCTGGTCGGCATGGTTGCTGGCCTTCATCACGATGGGAGCGGCCACATCCACCGATCTCTGGACACTGGTCGCCTGGCGGTTTTTGGGTGGGCTCGTGACACCGGGCGTGTTTGCCATCACCGTCGCGTACATCCAGGAGGAATGGGCGGGTAAGGGCGTCGGAGTCGCGACTGCCTCATACGTATCGGGGACGATCCTGGGCGGGTTCGTCAGCCGGCTGCTCTCAGGCATGGTCGCGACACACATGGACTGGCGCTGGTCTTTTGTCGCGCTCGGCTGCATCGGGCTGATCGGCGCATCCGTGCTGTCCCGTGTTCTGCCGAAGGAAACAAAGTTCGTGCGGCGGGAGGCGGGCACGTCGCTTGTGTCCATAGCCATCGACCACCTGAAGAACGGCAAACTGCTCGGCACCTACGTGGCTGGCTTCTGTGTGTTGTTCTCTCTGCTTGGAGCCTTCACTTTCATCACGTTCTATCTTGCTGCGCCGCCGTTCTTACTCACGCCGGGCGCTATCGGATCCCTGTTCTTCGTATATCTGTTCGGTGCCTTCATCACGCCGAATGCGGGAAAAGTGATCGACAAATATGGACAGCGAATCACGATGGCGTTCGCGATTGCCTGCTCGTCGACTGGACTGTTGCTGACGCTGAGTCACTCCCTGGCAGTCGTGGTCTTAGGCCTCGCGCTGGCATGCGCCGGTGTGTTCATCGCCCAGGCCTGCTCCAGCAGCTATATCGGCCTGGTGGCGAAACACAACAAAGCTCTGGCGGTCGGGCTGTATGTCACGTTCTACTACCTGGGCGGCAGCGTCGGCTCGTCCGTGCCAGGCTACCTGTGGACGATGGGCGGCTGGCCGGCATGCGTCGCGCTGTTCGTGAGCGTGCAGGCGATCACCGCGCTGATCACCTGGAATCTGTGGCATCGCTGAGTTACTCCCGCCAGCCGGGAAGCGACACGGTGGCCCTGTAATTCGAGTCGTTGTAATTCGGATTCCGCTGCGGTTTGTACAACCGCGAGCCCGCAAAGGGCCGGTCCTGCGTGTAGATCCACACGCTGCTCTGATCCCATACGATGATTTCATCCCGGGCGTCGCCGGTCACGTCCATCACCTGGTAAGCGAGCGTCGGGTGCCCGTCGTCAGGGAACGCCACCGCGGTCCGAAGCTTGCCGTCTACAAGGCCACCCCCCGAAGGACTAGCGTTCAGCATCGCGAACTCCTGGCCGTCGCCGCGCCAGTTCACGGGCTGCAAGTGACTCGATCCTGGAATCAGTTCCTCCTGCGCGAGCATGTTGCCATCGGGGTCGAACATGGTGACAATGCCCGTATTGCGCCAGAAGTTCGAGATCAGGATCTGAAGCCCGGGCATCTCCGGCCGGTACTTGCCAACGCTCTGCGTTTGCGCGTGACCCAGCAGAACCTGCTTCAAGATCTTTCCATCGCGCGCAAACACCAGGAAGCCTTCGTCGCTGCCGCACTGATAGATGCGGGGCTCAGCGCCCGCACGGCCCGTAAAGTTGCCGGCGGAAATCGCATCGGCGTGGTCCTTCAGTGCCTCGTCGTGCGACCAGAGTTGCTTCCCCTTCGACCACAGCGCTGCACCGATGACAAACTCATCCAGCCCGTCGCCGTCCATATCCATCGGATAGGGGTAGTGCCCGGTCTTGCCGTTGCCGGTCCACAACAGGCGCAGATCGTTGGCGAACACCCAGAACGTGTTGTACCGATCCTTGACGAGCAGTTCCCTTCGGCCAGGATTGCCTGAAAGGTTAAGAAACAGCATGGAATCGCCGCTATTCAGGTCGTATGGGCGCTCCTTGTTCTCGGCCGGCGCCACAGGCATCCACGTGCGTTGCCGGACCTTGCCCGTCGCGCCCTCCAGAATCTGGATCTGGAAATCCTTCACCATCACGACTTCGTTCTTGCCATCGCCGTCGACATCTTTAATCTGAAAGGGCGTGTCGTTGGTCAGCAGGCCGTTGCGAGCATCGGGCCGGCCAACCTGCCAAAGCACCTTGCCGTCCAGCGTCACCGCCGTGAGGCTACTGATGTGGTCGAACGCATCTCCGCGCACTTTGGGGATATTCTGGGCGATCAGCATGTCGACTTGCCCGTCGCCGTCGAGGTCGCCGAACCGTACATTGCGTCCGGCACCGAACTTCGGCGTGTCGAACTTCTTCCACAGCTTCGGCTTTGGGTTGCTCGCCTGCAGGGCATCCAGTTCCTTCTGACGCGCTGCTATTGCCGACTGGATCTTGCGTTGCGTGTCGTCCGAAGCCGTCACGCGAAAGTCTGTGAAGCGCGCCGGTATGTTCGCCGAGAGCCCCGCCCGTCCTGTTACGATCTCCGAGTCCGTCGCCTCGATCACCAGCTTGCCGTCCACGTAGGCGCGGATCTTCGGCCCGTCGTTCTCGACACGCAATTCGTACCAGCGCTTCGTGTCGTAGGCGAAGTCGGCTGACCCCAGCTCACGCCAGTCGATGGTGCGGAGTTTCTTCTCCAGCGGCAGCCGCAACGCGAGCCGAACCTGTTTGCCTCCGGTCATTGAGAACAGATAATAATGACGATTTGTGTGATAGCGGAACACCACCCCCGCCATTTCCGAGGTAGACAGCGGCTTCACCCGGGCCGACACGGTATAGCTGGTCCAGAGCGGGTCGCCGGTCACGAACAGAGGCTGAAACCGCATTGGCTGGTCGTGGATCAGATGCTGTTCCACATAGGTCTTGCCGTCTTCGTCACCCGCAACCCAGCCGTCGTGGTGCGAGATCGGGTTGTACCAGGGCGCTGTGGCGACGCCCCGGTACGGAAGGTAGTGATACTCCTGCACTGCACCGTTCAACTGCCCGACCGGTGCCGACAGCAAGCCCGGTGGAAGCGCCGAAAAGTCGCTACGGAACAGCTCTCCCGCCTGAGCCCGCACCGCGGCGGCTGCACAGAGCAGAATACAAACCGAAATTCGCATTCATTATTCCCTTAAACGGAAGCGAGCGCGGCCTGCAGCATCGCTTTCGCATATCCGACGTTATAAGAAAAGGCGGCGTAGCCACCGCCGCCTGGGTAGGCGGTGCGGAACCCGGGATGCTCGCGGTCATAGTCGATGGCACGCGGGTGCTCGGGATAAATAGTCCGCTTGTACTTTGCCCGAACCAGCTCCTTCATCAC
Source organism: Bryobacteraceae bacterium (assembly GCA_034408745.1). Taxonomy (GTDB): domain Bacteria; phylum Acidobacteriota; class Terriglobia; order Bryobacterales; family Bryobacteraceae; genus JAWXCM01. The sequence continues at coordinate 55,991 of JAWXCM010000054.1, read as the reverse complement.
AGCGAACATGTCGACTTGTCCCTCGTCCAGCCAGACCTCGGCGTATTTTTCGTACGGCTTCTCGACAATGACGTTGCGGAAATGCACGTGATTGATTCGGTCCCGGGATCCGAAGTATTTCGCCACTTCCACTGGATTCTCGCCCATCTCGCGCGTGACTCCGCAATCGAAGGTGATGCCGTTCGACGGGCTGTCGACGATGGAAATCAGCTTCTTCCAGCCGGCGAGCGTCCCCATGATCTGACCGGAGCCACGGCTCATGGGCGAGGGTGGATCGTTAGGATGCAGCGCCATGCGCACGCCCGATTCGTGCGCCACCGGAATCACCGCCTTGAGGAAGTAGGTGATGTTATTCCACATCTCGTCCAGGCTGTGCGCGCCTTCCCGTTCCAGCGGCGGGAGGTCCTTCATTTTGTCGTAATCGAATGCGGTGTGACCGGAGTTTGCGCGACCCACTTTCTCGTAGTAACCTTCCATGGCTCGATGCGCATAGAAGTTGTACTCGACTACCGGCAGTCCCGCTTTTCCCGCTGCCCGAATCGATTTGATGACGTTTTCAATTTCTTCATCGCGCCCTGGCTGGCCGTACAGAGTCTTCTGATAGCCGCCGATCATCAGGTTGTAAAGCGTGATGCCGCCAGTTTTACAGTTGGCGATCCGGGTTCGGAGATCGTCTTCGGTCCAGGGCACACGCGGCCCGCCGGAGAGCACGTAGCTCACTCCGAGTTGCCGCACACGGCGCATGCCTGCCTCATTGAAGTCGCCAGCGGCCAGCGAGCCACCGCCCATCTCCAGGCAAATCTTCGGAGTGTCAGCCCCTTCATTTCGAGGTCCCGGTATCTGCGCGGCGGCGGGTACGGCTGTCGCGGCGAGCGCTAACGGGGCGGCTTTTAGGACATCACGTCTGGTCTGTTCCATTGGGAATAGCTTACTTCTGATTGGCCCGACATGCACGAGATCCCCCGAACGGGGCGAAGATGTACACCGGAGTGGCATCGAGGGCTGACCATTGGGCTACACCCCGCTTCCGCCGAGATGCCGGCCGGCCGCGTCCGGAAACTGCAAGCGAAAGGCGTGCAGTTCGACGGTCCGGTGAATCGCGGCAAATCGGGGAACTTCGCCGGATTCCGTGACCCCGACGGCAACCCACTCTATCTTGCCGAACTCAACATGCGCTACGTAAACCAGGGCGAAGGCGAGTACACACACGCCTGACCGCCATGTCGTAGTCTGGAATTGATGCCTGAACCCCTGTCGTCCGGCCAGATTGCCGGAGCCGTGTCCGACGTGCTGCAGTCGACCGCTTTCATCGACATGCACACCCACCTGTTTCAGCCCTCGCTTGGCAAGCTGGGACTGTGGGGTATCGATGAGCTGGTTACGTATCACTACCTGGAGGCGGAGCTGTTCCGCTCCAGCACGATGGAACCCGCGCAGTATTTCTCGCTGTCGAAGCGCGCCCAGGCCGACCTGATCTGGAAGACGCTGTTCGTCGACAACGCCCCGATCTCCGAGGCGACACGCGGGGTTGTCGCCGTGCTGCAGGCGTTCGGACTTCCGACAGCCTCGGCGGATTTAACCGAGGCGCGGAGGTTCTTCGAATCGCAGAATCTGCACACGCACATCGGCAATGTACTCCAGCTCTCGGGCGTGAGCGACGTGGTGATGACCAACGATCCGCTGGATCCAAAGGAAGCTCCACTCTGGGCCGCCAGGCCGCAGGCCGACCCGCGCTTTCACGCCGTGCTGCGGCTGGATCGCATTCTCAACAAGTGGTCGGACCACTGGGAGATCCTGCGGGCGCAGGGCTACTCGGTCGACGAGTCGGCTTCCGAATCGGCAGGCGAAGTGCGGCGTTTCCTTGAGCGCTGGATCACGACGATGAAACCGGTATACGCCGCGTGCTCCCTGCCCGACACGTTCGCCTTCCCCGAAGACAGCCCTCGCGGCCGTCTGCTTGCCGACGCCGTGCTTCCGGTCTGCCGCCAGGCGAACATCCCGCTGTCGCTGATGATCGGCGTGCGGTATCTGGTCAATCCCGACCTGCGGCTCGCCGGCGACGCATCGGGCCTGGCTGACCTGCGTGCGCTCGAGACTATTTGCCGTCGATTCCCGGCAAATCGCTTTCTGGTCAGCCTGCTGAGCCGGGAAAATCAGCATGAATTATGCGTCTATGCGCGAAAATTCCGAAATATGATGCCGTTCGGCTGCTGGTGGTTCCTCAACAATCCTTCGGTTGTGGAGGAGGTGACTCGCGAGCGCGTTGAGATGCTCGGAGCCAGTTTCATTCCCCAGCATTCCGACGCGCGCGTGCTGGAGCAACTGATCTACAAGTGGCGGAACACGCGCCGCACGCTGGCTCCCATTCTTACGCAGACGTACTCGACGTTAGCCGAGGATGGTCGGCCGGTGACGAAGGCCGATATCGAGCATGACGTCAAGCGTATGTTCCGGGGAAATTTTACTCAGTTCGCGCCTGCCGCCGCCGGACGGTAGATTCGGATTTCGCGAAGCGGCGGGAGCGTCTTTCCTGCCGCTCGCAGTTCCAGCACGTGCCTTCCGTTCGACAGCCCTGATGCCGCGACCGTTACGTACTCACGAGCAGGATCGGCGACGCGGGGCGACACGTACCGGTCGGTGAACATTGGCACCACGCGCCAGGTCACCTCGAACCCCACCGGCGTGAGCTGCTTGCGGAGGCGAAACGCCCGGTTCACTCCGTAGTCACCTGGCTCGATCACCACACGCCCTGACTTCGATTCGAACCGCTCCGTGCTGACTCCCACGCCGTCGGCGCCTGTTCTGGACCCCGTTACCTCAAACTTCCACTTTGAGTCGTCTTCGTTGGTCTCCAGTACCCGCAGCGTCCAGTCTTCGGCCAGCAGCGGCTTCGTATTGCTGACACGATTGACGGAGGGCCAGTCGACGGCGAATGTGTCGGTGGGCCTGGTGATGAAATACAACTCCTGCAAAGAGGACGGCACCTTCCCGTCAATGCGAACATCGGCAGCCGCAGCGTGGTACGCACCACCTTTGGCCGCCACGATTTCGACGCGATTCCCCTCGAATTCCACGCGCAGGACGCCCTCCTTCCAGTCGCTTTCGGAAACCCGAACTGTCCGCACGGGGTTCTCCTTTCGCGGCAACGAAGGATCATACCGCAGATGCCGTTTGGTGATCTCAGTCAGCAGGTAGTTGCCCTGGCCGTTCAAATGGACGCCGTCGCGCAGCACAGCCGACGCCCGCAGTTTGTTGGTCTTCAGGTACTCCGACCAGGGGCGGCGCACATCCACCACCTCACAGCCATGCTTCTCACAAAGCTTCGGCATGAACTCGAAGCTGTACGCGTCGTTGGCGGCCTCGCGCTTCACTCTGGCTTCGTCCACGGGGTCGCCCTCTGCGGGAAACCACGTCGGATAATAAGACTGCATCAGAATTTCAGCTGTCGTATTCTGGCGAATTCCCTCAATGATTTTGGTGTAATTGTCCTGCCCACCGAAATCGTGAAAAATAATCAGGTCCGGACAGAAGCCATACACATCGTGTGGGAGGGTGCGAATCAGAAACTCTGTGCTGTACCCGCCAATCGCACGATTCTCAATGCTCAGATCCGCATACGGGAAGCGCGTCCGAAGGTCCTGCGCCACCGCCTGGGACCACTCCTGTTTCGTGATCGACTGCCCGTAGAACAGTATCCGAACCGGGTTCCGGTGCTCGGGGGTGCTGGTAGCGAGCAACGCCATGGTCCGCTGAATTCCGTGCCCGAATCGCTCCGGATGAGCTTCGGCCGGAACTGGCGGCCACGGCTGGGCAAAAGCGGTGAGACCAACGGCCAGACAGACAAGAATACGCATTGCCCGGAGTTGTATCACAAGCCAGCGACTGGGTGAGTCACATCCCACAATATGGGGCTATTGGCTCACTCAACCCGGCCTCCTGCCCCGTAAGACCCTCCTGCAGACGCACATCGCCGCGGTCTCAAACTTGCATCACTATTCTGCAAAGCGGAGGTGCTTCCATGGAGAAACCCGAAGTTCTGGTGAGCGGCGCGGGGCCGGTAGGGTTGTTTGCCGCACATTCCCTGGCGCGGGCTGGGGTATCCGTGCAGGTGGTCGACACAGGGATCTGGGGCTGCGCCCACAGTTACGCGCTGGCCCTGCATCCCAGTACCGTCGACCTGCTGCACAGATCCGGCATTGCCGTCGACACGTCCGACGACCGCTACGCAGTCCGCACTCTGGCTCTGTACGACCGGAAAGTGCGCCGAGCCGAAATCCGGCTGGATCAGCCCAGCGGCAAGCCGATGCTCATCCTGCCGCAGAGTTTGCTGGAGTCTCAGCTGGAGAAGGCACTCACCGAGGCGGGCGTCAAAGTCCAGTGGCGTCACAAGGTGATGAACCTGGATCCCCAGGAAGACCACGTGAACGTGGCGCTCAACCGATACGAGAAGGAATCGTTCGGCTACGTTGTGTCGCGGTCTGACTGGGTGGTGGCGAAGTCGTGGACAGAAAACGTTCCGTATGTTGTGGGTGCCGATGGTTATGCGTCCGCCGTACGCCGATCGCTGGGCTTCTCGTTCCCTGAGGTCGGCCCATGTGCCTGGTATGGCGTGTTCGAATTCAACTCCAGCGCTGACATTGAGGAAGAAGTCCGTGTCGTGCTGGGCGAGCGAACTTCAGACGTGCTGTGGCCCCTCGGCGACGGGTGGTTCCGATGGAGCTTCGAACTGCCGGACTTTCACAATGCCGAGGATGACCGGCTTGCCAAATATCGCCAGCGTTTCGGCGAGCCGACAGACCGCGTCAAGGACCGCATCGACTCCACTACTGGCGACGTCAATACGCTTCCGGACCGGCTGCTGAAGGAACTCATCCTGGAGCGTGCGCCGTGGTTCGAAGGCAGCGTCGACGAGATCGGCTGGCGCACGGCCGTCCGCTTTGAACGGCGGCTCTCCAGTGGCTTCGGCCGCGACAGGTGCTGGATCCTTGGCGATGCGGCGCACCTCGCCGGCCCAATTGGCGTCCAGAGCCTCAACGTCGGCTTAACCGAGGCTGCGGACCTGGGCCAGGCGATCGCCAAAGCGCTTCGTGGCTCGGGCGGATCGACAGAATTGCAGGCCTGGGAGAACCGGTATATGACCGAGTGGCGCCGGCTCCAGGGGATAGACGGAACCATCGAACCGATGCCTTGTGTCGACCCGTGGATCTGGCAGAACCACGCGCGCATCCTGCCCGCACTCCCGGCCCACGGCGCCGACCTTTCCTCGCTGGCAGGGCAAATCGGCATCACCGTTTAGATTTAGAGACCGTTCCGCTCGAACCCTCACGGTTCGCATGGCGGGTCATAAAATTTTCCTATTTACTTTTTCCCCGCCAGTCGGGGTACACTACTTTTGTCGCCAGCGAAACGAACGGGCTTTCCGGCGTAGTACCCTGGGGCCACGTTCGTTCTCCCCTCCCCGACTCAGTGCCTGAGTCAGCAAGCGCAGCAATTCAGTCTCAGACCGTGAACCACGTCGCGACACGTCTGTGCCTGTCTTCCTAACCCAGGAGGCCCGACAAGCGTGCGAACCGCCAAAGTGTATCTGGCCGGGGCAGGTCCCGGCAATCCAGATCTGCTGACCCTTAAAGCACTCCGCGTGCTGCAGTCAGCCGACGTCGTCACCTATGACCGGCTTGTCAGCGCAGAAGTACTGGCGCAGGCGAATCCCTCCGCTGTTTTTATCTATGCAGGCAAAAAGCAGGGCCAGCAGGAACAAATTCAGTCCGAAATTGACGACTGGATCCTGCATTTCATCGACAAATGCGACGTATTCGTACGGCTGCATGGCATTGAGGCTGAGGTAGTCCCCGCCATTTCCTCCGTAATCGCCGGTCCTGCGGGCGCGGGCATTCCTCTTACCTGCCGAGGAATCGCTGGCTCGTTTGCCGTGATCGCTGGACGCCGCGAAGGACTGACCTCGCTGGACTGGTCTGTCTACCGTGGCATCGACACGCTGGTCGCTTTCATCGAAAACGCAGGCACGGACCGCGAGCGCGTCGTCGAGTCCACCCTTGCCGGTGTGGCGAAGCGGCGCGTGGAGGTCACCGCTCCCGCGGTGTTCGTCATCGGCGAAGTGGTGGGGCTGCGCGAAGCACTGCGCTGCACGGCCGCTTTGGAAGGAGCCTGCGCGTGACCGCACTTCCTCTGTTTGAAAGCGACCTGCTGTACCGGCCCGGCCCGAAGTCCCTGGTGCAGATCCAGACTTCACCGAATCCGTTGATCCCGTCCCGCGCGCCTGCTCCGGGCGAGCAGTACCGCTTCCACTTCGACATGACGAAGTGCATTGGCTGCAAATGCTGCGTGGTGGCGTGCAATGAGCAGAACGGGAATCCGGCCGGAATCAACTGGCGCCGGGTCGGCGAACTGGAAGGCGGCCACTACCCGAACACGCAGCGGCATCACCTCTCGATGGGCTGCAACCACTGCCTGGAACCGTCCTGCATGACCGGTTGCCCGGTGGAGGCCTACACGAAGGACCCGGTCACGGGCATCGTGTTGCACAACGCCGATACCTGCATTGGTTGCCAGTACTGCACATGGAATTGCTCCTACGGCGTGCCGCAGTATAACGCCGAGCGCGGCGTCGTGGGCAAGTGCGACATGTGCCACAACCGGCTTAGCGACGGGCAATCGCCCGCCTGTGTGGCAGCATGTCCCGAAGGTGCGATCACGGTGGAACTGGTCGACACGGCGCGCTGGCGCATGGATTACGCAGTGGCCGATGCACCGGGTCTGCCCTCGGCTGACGACAGCATCTCCACAACACGGATCACGCTGCCGGAGGCGCTGCTTCCCGATACCGGGCGCGTCGACACGCAGCGCATCGCACCGGAACATCCCCACTGGCCGCTGGTCTTCATGCTTGTGGTGACACAGCTTTGTGCAGGTGCATTCACGACACTGGCCATGCTCGACGCATTTGGCACCGGCGTGCGGCTGGCCATCTCGGCTCTGGTGTCGCTGGCGCTGGCGGGTATGAGCCTGGGCGCATCCACACTGCATCTCGGGCGTCCGGTCTACGCATTCCGCGCCCTCAAGGGTCTGCGAACATCGTGGCTCAGCCGTGAGGTGCTGGCACTCTCGCTCTTCGCGGGTGCGGCCTCGTTTTACTCGGGCATGCTGTGGTTCGACATCCCAGGCCGCGCGATCCCAGGACTGGCCACTGCGATCCTTGGCGCCGTGGGCATCACGTGCTCGGCCCGCATCTACATTGTGAAGGCTCGTCCGGCGTGGTACAGCGCTTACACCGTGGCCGAGTTTTTCGCCACAGCACTGTTGCTGGGTCCCCTTTTCGTCCGGGCGCTTGGCGTGTCTGACTCGCCTTCTCTCGCCATCGCAGCGAGTGCCGGCGGCACGGCCCAACTGGTCACTCAGACGCTGAAATTCCTGTGGCTGTCCCAGTCGGAAACGTTCGAGCTGCGCGTTTCTTCTCTCCTGCTTTCAGGCCAACTTCGCCGAGCGTTCCTGACGCGCCTCGCCATCCTGATCGGTGCGGGCATCGTGGGACCTTTGCTGGTTGCACCTGGGGCCGCATCGGCTGCGCTGTTCCTTGCGGCGCTACTCGGCGAATGGGTTGGACGCTGGCTCTTCTTCGTAAGCGTGGTTCCGAAAAACATGGCAGCCGCGTTCTCGGCCCGCCCAGGAGTGGCCGCATGAAGCTCACGCGACTGATCGGACTCGACAACCTTGCGGGTGAATACTCGTACGGCCGAAGTGACGAAACGGGATATACGTCGGCGAAGCGAATCGCCGACAAGTGGGTTAGGACCACGTGCGGCTATTGCTCGGTTGGCTGTGGAATTGAGCTTGGTGTGAAGGACGGGCGTGCAGTTGCGACGCGGCCGCATGAATCGCACCCGGTGAACCGCGGCAAGCTTTGCCCCAAGGGTCTCTCCGAGCACCACACCATCGACACCGAGACTCGCGCCATGTACCCGATGCTCCGCAGCAACGGCAAGCTGCTTCGGGTGAGCTGGGATGAAGCAATCGGCACCATGGTGGAACGGTTCCGCGCGACGCAGGCCAAATACGGCCCGGCTGCGCTGGGCGTGTTGAGTACAGGGCAGCTCGTAACGGAAGAATTCTACACGCTCGGCAAGCTGGTGCAGCTGGGCTTTGGCACAAATAACTATGATGGCAACACAACGCTCTGCATGGCGAGCGCGGTGTCCGGCTACAAAGTGTCCTTCGGTAGCGATGGCCCGCCGGGCGCGTACGAGGACATCGAGAAGGCCGATGTGGTGCTGCTCATCGGCGCCAACATCGCTGACAATCATCCCATCCTTTGCCAGTATCTGGACTCGAACCCGGGACGCACGTTGATCGTCGCGGACCCGCGCGTTTCCAAGACAGCGATGATGGCTGACCTGCACCTGCCGCTGAAGCCGCGGTCGGACCTCGCGCTGCTCAACGGCATCGCCCATATCCTCATCCGTCACAACCTGGTCAACCACGAGTACATCCGCCAGCACACAAGCGGCTTTGAAGATCTGGCGCGATTCCTGGAGCAGTACACTCCGGAGCGAGTCTGCGCAATCACCGGACTCAGCGAAGAGCAGCTGTACAAGACCGCACTGCTCTACGGGCGTGCAAAGGCCGGATTCATTGGCTGGACCATGGGCGTGAACCACAGCACCAAAGGCACCGAAACCGTAAACGCCATCTGCAACCTGGCACTGTTGACGGGACAAATCGGGCGTGCTGGTGCGTCGCCCTTCTCCATCACTGGTCAGTGCAACGCGATGGGTACGCGCGAAGCTGGATTCGCATCGTCGTTGCCTGGGTATCGCAAGTTCGATAACCCGCAGGACCGCGCGGAGCTTGCACAGATCTGGGCCGTCGATGAGGCATCGCTTCCCACGAAGCGCGGACTGGCGTATCCCGATATCGTCGAGGCATCGGTAGCCGGGCGCATCCGCTCTCTGTGGATCATCGCCACCAACCCACTGGTGTCCTTCCCGAATCAGGAGGTTCTCCGGCAGGGTCTGTCAAATCTCGACTTCCTCGTCGTCCAGGACGGCTATCACCCGACACCTACCACCGAGCTTGCGGACCTCGTTCTGCCCGCGGCCATCTGGGGCGAAAAGGAAGGGACCTACACCAACTCGGAGCGCCGCGTCAGCAAGGTGAACAAAGCCGTGGAGCCGCGCGGCGAGGCTCGCTCCGACTTCGACATATTCCTGGCCGTAGCTGGGAAACTCGGATGCAGGGACAAGCTGTTTCCGGGCTGGACCACCGTCGAAGACGCTTTCAACGAGTGGCGCACCGTCTCGAAGGGACGTCTGTGCGACTACTCCGGCATCAGCTACGAACTCCTGTCCGAAGCAGGCGCCGTGCAGTGGCCTTTCCCTGAGGGTACCGATCCCTCCACCACCTCGCGTCTGTATGAAGACGGCAATTTCCAGACCGCCGATGGACGGGCCAAACTGGTCTGCGCCGAGTGGGAGCCGTTCCCTGAACAGCCAAACCACCAGTTCCCGCTCATCCTGAACACGGGTCGCACCGTGGAGCACTGGCACACGGGTACCAAAACTCGCGCGGTGCCGATTCTGGAATCGCTGTCGCCCGCGGCGTGGCTGGAAATGAACCCGCGCGACGCGGGCAAACTCGGGCTGCGCAGCCACGACCGCGTGGACATCGTGTCGCGCCGGGGACGGGTCAGTCAGGTGGAATTGAGACTCACGGAAATCACAGGACCCGGACAGGTATTCATGCCATTTCATTACTTCGAGACCAACGTAAACGAAGTGACACAGAGCGCGTTTGACCCCGTCTCGCGAGAGCCAAACTACAAGCAGTGCGCCGTCAGAGTGGAGCGGTCGGGAGCATCGAAATGAAGAAGCTTGTGGTTGTGGGGAACGGGATGGCCGGTGTGGCCTGCGTCGAGCAGATCCTGAAATACCGGCACGATTTCGATATCACCATCTTTGGTGACGAAACCCACGTCAATTACAACCGAATTCTTTTGTCGTCGGTGCTGGCTGGTGAGAAATCGGCCGACGACATCGTTCTGAATGACATTGACTGGTACCGAACCAACGGCATCACCCCGCGCTTCGGTGTGCGGATCACTGATGTCGATTCGCAGCAACAAACCCTCACCGGCAGCGATGGCTCCGTGACCAGTTTTGATCGCCTGATCCTGGCGACGGGCAGTCGAGCGCTGGTGCCGCCCATACCAGGAGTCGACAAGAAGAACGTATTCGTGTTCCGTACGCTCGACGACACGCGGGAGTTGCTGGAGCGTTCGCGCCCTGGCTGCAAAGCGGTAGTCATTGGCGGCGGACTGCTTGGACTCGAAGCAGCGCGCGGACTTCAGGTGCAGGGCTGCGACGTCACCGTGGTGCACCTCGCGAACACGCTGATGGAGCGGCAGCTCGACTCGACCGGCGGCATGTATCTGGCGCGCAAAATGGAGAACCTCGGCGTGCGTGTCCTGCTTGGACGGCAGACGCAGGCCTTGCTTGGCAATGGCCGTGTCGAGGGTTTGCAGTTCGTCAGCGGCGAGTCGCTGGACGCCGACCTGGTCGTTATCGCAGCGGGCATTCGTCCCAATGTCGACCTGGGCCGAAGTGCGGGTCTCGAAGTAGGCCGGGGCATTGTCGTTAACGACCACATGGAAACGTCGCACCCGAACATCTTCGCGGTAGGCGAATGCACCGAACATCGCGGTCAGTTGTTTGGTCTTGTGGCGCCACTGCTGGAGCAGGGCAAGGTACTGGCAGCCACCATCACCGGAAACCGCGGCCCTGTCTTCTCCGGTTCCACACCGGCCACCAAGCTGAAGATCATGGGTGTCGATGTTTTCTCCGCAGGCAGCACGTCAGAAGCGGAGCCCGGCGTCGAAGCTATCAGGTATGAAGATCCTTCGCTCGGCGTCTACAAGAGACTACTGCTGAAAGACAACCGGCTGCATGGAATCATCCTGGTGGGCGACGCCTCGGACGACCGCCGCTACAGTGACTGGCTGAAGAACAGCACGGACCTGGCTCCGCACCGCCGCCATTTGCTCTTCCCTCCCCCTGCTGCAGATGCGGGACTCGATGTCGCACAGATGCCGGACGGCGAGACTGTCTGCGGCTGCCTCGGTGTCACCAAAGGCGAGATCATCGATGCGGTTCATCAGTACGGTATCTGCACCCTCGGGCAGCTGAAAGACCGAACCCGGGCGTCCACCGGATGCGGCAGTTGCACGAAACTCTGCGGCGAATTGCTGAAGGCCGTAGCACCGGATTTCGAGGACGAAAAGCAGAAGGTTCTGTGCCAGTGCGTGCCATTTCCGCAGGAAAAGCTGCGCGACATTGTACGGTCGCAAAAGCTGAAGTCGGTGCAGGAAGTGCTCGACATCTACGGCAATGGCCGAGGCTGCGAAGTGTGCAAGCCAGCTCTGAGCTACATCGTGGACATGGTGTGGTGCGGCGATCACGACGAAGACCGGTCCGCCCGCTTCATCAACGATCGCGTCCACGCCAACATTCAGAAAGACGGCACATTCTCAGTAGTCCCACGCATGCGGGGCGGCGTCACCACTCCCGCGGAACTGCGCAAAATCGCCGACGTCGCCGACAAGTACAACGTGCCCATGGTGAAGGTGACGGGCAGCCAGCGCATCGATCTGCTGGGCGTAAAGAAAGAAGATCTTCCGGCAATCTGGTCTGAGCTTGGGATGCCCTCGGGTCAGGCCTACGCCAAGGGCGTGCGGATGGTGAAGACATGTGTAGGCAGCCAGTTCTGCCGCTTCGGGACACAGGATTCCATAACCGCCGGCGTCGAGTTGGAGACGCGCCTTGAGAACCTTTACACGCCGCACAAATTCAAGGCGGCGGTGGTCGGGTGCCCGCGCAACTGCGCCGAGGCCACAGTGAAGGACGTCGGCCTGGTGGGCCAGGACGGCAGCTGGCAGGTGGTGGTAGGCGGCGCGGCAGGTAAGGGCGTCCGAAAGGCCGACCTGCTGGTAACTGTAGAAACCACTGAATTAGCTCTCGAAGCCGCGGAATTATTTTTCCAGTATTACCGCGAAAACGCGAATTACCTGGAACGCACTTACGATTTCGTGGAGCGAACGGGAATCGAGAAGGTCCGCCGCGACACGGTATACGCGTTGCCAGACGTGAAACAGGCCCTGCTGTCGAGGCTTCGCAAGTCGAAAGACAAATCGTATGACGCATGGCTGGAGCGGCTCGCCCCCCGGCCCACTCAGTTCGTCGAAATCAAACCCATGGAGGCCATGACCGTATGAGCTGGATTCGAATTGCACCCACCGTTGACATTCCGGTGAGAGAAGGCCGCTCCGTGCGAATCGGCACCGAGTCCGTCGCCATCTTCAACACGGGCAATGGCTTCCTTGCGCTGGAGAATCGCTGTCCTCATGGAGGCGGCCCACTCGCGGATGGCATCGTCGGCGGCTCCACTGTCACCTGCCCGCTGCACAACTGGCGCATCTGTCTGAAGTCCGGGCAGGTGGAGCGCCCTTGCGAAACAGAGTCACCCGGGGTGCGAACGTTCCGAACCCGTGTGGAGGACGGCATCGTGATGCTGTCGACAGACGACCTTCGCGCAGCACCACAGGCAGCATAAAGCACGTTCGAATTCCTCAGGAGAACTCACAAGATGACCAGTCACGAAAGAGCGACGGCTATCCGTCTGCCCGACTTCCGAACCCCACCCATGCGTGCGTTTCACATGGCGTGGTTTGCATTTTTCCTTTGCTTTTTCGGATGGTTCGGCATCGCTCCACTGATGCCGGTCATTCGACAGGAACTGAACCTGACAAAGGAACAGATCGGCAACACGATCATCGCGTCAGTCGCCATCACCGTCATCGCACGACTCCTGATTGGCTGGCTTTGCGACCGCTTCGGGCCTCGACGCACGTACGCCGCCCTGCTGGTGCTTGGCGCGCTGCCCGTGATGGGCGTGGGACTGGCCCACGACTACACGTCGTTCCTCCTGTTCCGCCTCGCGATAGGCGCCATCGGAGCTTCCTTCGTGATCACGCAGTTTCATACCTCGGTCATGTTCGCGCCCAGCATCGTTGGCACAGCGAATGCGACAGCGGCCGGATGGGGCAACCTCGGCGGCGGCGTCACGCAAATCGTTATGCCGATGCTCTTCGCCGTGTTCATCGGGGCCGGCGCCGGTGCCTGGTGGAGTTGGCGGTTAGCGATGGTGATTCCTGGCGTCGCGATGCTGCTGACCGGCATCGCCTACTATTACCTGACGCAGGATACGCCCTCCGGTGAGTGGAACCGCGGTGAGCGCAGGCCGAACGCATCGGCGGCGTTTCGCGAAGCCTGCGGCGATGGCCGGGTCTGGGCACTCGCTGCGTTGTATGCCGCCTGCTTCGGCATGGAGTTGACCATCGACAATATCGCCGCGCTGTACTTTGTCGATACCTTCCACCTCAGCATGGGCGCAGCCGGGATCGTGGCGGGCACATTCGGCATGATGAATCTGTTCGCACGGGCGCTCGGCGGCATTGTCAGCGACTGGGCTCATCGCCGATGGGGACTGAACGGACGCACCGCGCTCCTCGCCGTGACCATCGCCCTCGAGGGTGTGGCGCTGGTCTGCTTCGCGCTCGCGGGCTGGCTGCCGCTGGCCATCGGATGCATGCTGGTCACCGGGCTCTTCATCAAGATGTCGAACGGAGCTACATACGCAGTCGTGCCTTTCGTCAACAAACGGGCGCTTGGCGCGGTCGCGGGCATCGTCGGTGCTGGCGGGAATGTGGGTGCGGTTCTTGCGGGATTCCTCTTCAAGACCAACAGCCTGTCTTACTCGCAGGCCTTGCTGATTCTGGGCGTAGTGGTGACGGCCAGCGCGACTCTCGCAGTCGCAGTGCGCTTCACTGCCGAGGCTCGGGAACAAACCCGGATGCCGCTGGGCGAAGCCGTGCACTCCGCGGCTGGCGGCGACTAAAGCTGCGTCATACTCGGACCTAAGATGTCTTTTGCTGGACTTCGTGTCATCAGTCTGGAAAGCCGTCGCGCCGCCGACATGCACACGCTCATCCTGCGCGAAGGTGGTGTGCCATTCGTGGCGCCCTCCGTCAAGGAGGAAGCCGTCGACGGCACTGGCACGGCTCTGCGTTTCATCGAGCAAATGGAAGCCGGCGCGTACGACATGGTGATTTGCATGACCGGCGTTGGACTCACGGTCCTGCGCGACACCTGCGCCACCATCATGCCCATCGACCGGCTCACCGCTGCGCTACAAAGGGCCACGATCGTATCTCGAGGCCCCAAGCCCGTTGGTCCACTTCGCGCACTGGGCGTGCAGGTCGACCTCATCATACCCGAGCCGAACACATGGCGCGAAATCGTGTCCGCTGTAGCCGAGCGGCAGGAACGCAGGATCGCAGTGCAGGAATACGGCCGGCTCAACACCCCGCTGCATACGGCGCTGCAGGAGCTCGGAGCCACGGTCGAGCCCGTCGCGCTGTACCGCTGGGAGCTTCCGGACGACCTGCAGCCGCTGCGTCAGGCTGTCGCCCGAATCGCGGGCTGTGGGTGCGACGTCGTACTGTTCACTTCATCCGTGCAGCTGGAAAATCTGCTCACCATTGCCCGCACAATGGGCCTCGAACCGGACGTGCGCAAGGCCTTGCGCGACCAGCTTGTAGTGGGCTCGATCGGCCCCGTGATGAACGACGCTCTCACTGCAGAAGGCATCCCGCCCGACGTCATCCCGAGGCACCCGAAAATGTGGGCGCTGGTGAAGGCTGCTGCGGAAGAAGCGGCTGGAGTAATTGCGGCGAAAGTTGCGTAAGATGGAAGTCTGGAGCCACCCGTCGGAGTCGAACCGACGACCCTCTCATTACGAATGAGATGCTCTACCAACTGAGCTAGGGTGGCCCATGCAGCGAACCGAAACTCTTACTTTTATAGCACACCCTACTGCGAGTTCGCAGGCTTTGCCGAGCTCAGCCAGCGCGACAGATCCGGTCGTAGCAGCTGCACAATATCCGGCTTCTCCATGTCGAGCCGCCCCACCAGATACACGCCCGAATCGATCTCTGCCGGAGGCTGTTGCCCCGCCAGTTTCATGGCGATCGCTTTCACTGACTCGTAGCCCATCTTGAACGGATCCTGAAGCACCATCGCGTCCAGCGCGCGGACCTGTAAGTCCTGAATCAACTGGTCATTGGAGTCAAAACCGACGGTGCGAACCTTGCGCGTCTTTCGAGCCTTCAGCGCCTGCATCATTCCCGCGGAGCTCGATTCATTGTCGGCAAAGAGGCCCCCTAAATCGGGGTGCGCCGTGAGGATATTCTCCGTAACAGCCATTGCCCTGGCCCGATCGGCCATGCCGTATGCCGTCTGGACGATTTGAATCTTCGGAAATTTTGCCTTCAACTCCTGCCGAAACCCTTCTTCGCGCTCCATGGTCGACGCACTGCCGGGCATGAAGCCGATAATCGCGACTTTACCCTCCGCGAACATCAGCCGGCCGAGTTCACCGGCAGCCAGGCGGCCACCCTCGCGGTTGTTGGTCGACACATAGGTCAACCGCTTCCTGGTGTCGATATCGGAATCGAAGATCACCACCGGAATCGACATCCCGGCCGCACGCTCCACAACCGACACCAGCGCGGCGCGGTCCACCGGAGCAAGCGCAATCCCGGCCAGCTTCCGGTTGACCATCGAGTCTACAATCGCAATCTGGCGGCTGGAGTCGATCTCCAGTGTGGGAGCATTCCACTCCACTTCCAGTCCGTACTCGGACGCCGCCTTATTCGCACCCGCATGCACCGCCTGCCAGAAGATATGATTGGCACCCTTCGGCACGACGCCGACAACAGGCTTTTGCTTCGGAGCAGAATTACAACCCGCCAACAGTCCCAGGAACATCAGGACAATAGTCGTAGCGAATCTCATGATACGGTCTCTATTATGCCATCAATTCCGGCGATTTCCGTGGAGGACCTGCCGCCTGGTACTGTGAAGGAAGTACTCATTTCAGGACGCACCTATGCGGTTTGCAATACCCAGGGCGCGTATTACGCGGTTTCCGGCGACTGCCCGCACCGGAACGGACCACTGGGCCACGGAGCGGTACATGGATATCAGCTGGTATGCCCCTGGCACCTGTGGGAATTCGACGTTCGAACCGGAGTCTCAGAGTTCGCGCCCGACTGCCCGATAGCCACGTATCCGGTCACGGTCGACACCGCGGGAATCGTTCACATAGAGTTGCCCTGATGCCAGAATTGCCCGAAGTCGAGACCATCGTCCGCTCACTGGCGCCGCGCCTGACGGGACGGCATATCGTCTCGGCCGAGATCCTGAAGCAGCGCATCGTTCGCTACTCGAAACACGATGTTCCCGGTGCGGTAACAGGCCAGCGCGTTCGCGAAGTGACCCGCCACGGCAAGTTCATCCTGATCGGGCTGGAACGCGGCTTCCTTACCATCCACCTCGGCATGACCGGCCAGCTGCGGTTCGATTCGCCGATCACTCCCCATACCCGGGCCATCTTCCAGCTCGACGGCGCCGCCCTCGTCTATGACGATCCGCGCATGTTCGGCAGCATCGAATACAGTGAGGCGACAGACAGGACGGACCGTCTTGGGCCCGACGCTCTGAATTCCGTCCTTTCCCCCGAGTTACTGCGTCGAAAAGCGCCGATTAAAGCGGTTTTATTAAATCAGTCCATCTTCGCGGGAGTCGGAAATATATATGCCGATGAGTCCCTGTTTCGTGCCGGCATTCACCCCCGCCGCCGCGCCGACCGTATCGCCGCTCCCCGGGCGTCGCGGCTGATCCAGGTGGTGCAGGAGGTCCTGGCGGAGGCCGTTGAACACCGCGGGTCGTCTGTGTCCGACTACGTCGACACCGAGGGCCGTAAGGGCGATTTCCAGTTGCGTCACCGTGTGTACGGACGCAAAGGTCTTCCCTGCCTGGTCTGCGGCACGCCCCTCCGTAAAATTGTCGTGGCCCAGCGCGGAACTCACTACTGCCCGGTCTGTCAGCGGTAAAGTGGTTTCGAAATGGACAACGTGCTTGCCGTGCTTCTTGCCGGCGGAGCGGGCGAACGCCTCTCTCCGCTCACTCGCAACACCGCGAAACCAGCAGTCAGTTTCGGCGGAATGTACCGCATCATCGACTTCACACTTTCCAACTGCCTGAATTCCGATATCCGCCACATTTTTATCCTTACGCAATACAAAGCGCTGGAATTAATTCGCCACTTGAGGGGCGGCTGGTATTTCCTGCCCTCCGAAGTAGGCGAGTTTATTGAAGTCATCCCACCCATGAAGCGCGTACACGACGGCTGGTATCTGGGCACCGCCGATGCCGTGTACCAAAACCTCGAGAGCATCGAAGTGGAGCGTCCCGACGACGTCCTGATCCTGTCCGGGGATCACATCTACAAGATGAACTATCACGAGATGATCGACTGGCATCACCGCCAGAACGCCGACATCACTATCGCGACCATCCAGGTAAGCCCGGCTGAGGCGACGCGCTTTGGAATCTGCGACATCGCTCCGAATTACACCATCCGCGGCTTCGAGGAGAAACCACAGCACGGCAACCCGGTACCCAGCGTATTTAACGAGGAGATGGTCAGCGCTTCAATGGGCATTTATGTGTTCCGCCGGCAGGTTCTGACCGATCTGCTCCGCGCTGACGCCGAAAAGCCCGATTCCGCACACGACTTCGGCAAAAACGTCCTGCCCGACGCCATGTCGAAATATCGCGTCTCCGCCTACGATTTTCGCGACCTTAACGACAAGTCGGCGCGGTACTGGCGCGATGTCGGAACCCTCGATGCCTATTACGAGGCCAACATGGACCTGGTGGCCGTCATCCCGGAATTCAACTTATATGACGCACGCTGGCCGATTCGCACCCATCTCGTCCAGCAGCCTCCGGCTAAATTCGTGTTCGCCCAGGAAGGCCGCAGGATGGGGGTCGCCATGGATTCCATCGTTTCCCCAGGCTGCATCGTGTCAGGTGGACGGGTCATGCACAGTGTCCTTTCCCCAGGCGTTCGCGTGAACAGTTATTGCGAAGTCGAGGGGGCCATCATCCTCAGCAACACGCAGGTGGGCCGCTATTCCCGTATTCGCCGCGCTATCATCGACGCCAATGTCGATATCCCCGAATCCAGCGTGATCGGCCTCGATCCCGAACAGGACCGGGCCAATGGTCATCACATTACCGAATCCGGTATTGTTGTCGTTTCAGGAAAATCACAATGACTCAGTTCGTCGCCTCCCTGCTACTTGTGCCGGCGCTCGCCCTCGCACAACAGCCGTCGAAACCGCAGCCGCCCCGACCAAAGGTGCGGAGCCACGTCGCCATTCTCGACCTCAAAGGCAGGGAGAAGGTCGTCTATTCCGCCGACAAACTCTTCGAAGCGCCGAACTGGTCGCCCGATGGCAAGTACCTGCTGCTCAACTCCGGTGGCAAGCTTTGGAAGCTGTCCGTCTCCGGTGGCCAGCCAGTGGAGGTGGACTCCGGCACAATCAGCCGCGTCAATAATGATCACGGCATCTCGCCAGACGGCAAGACGTTCGTCATCTCAGCCGGGCAGATGTACACGTTGCCGTCCAGCGGAGGAACGCCGAAGCAGATCACCAACGCGACGCCCAGCTACTATCACGGCTGGTCGCCCGACGGCAAAACCCTCGCCTTCTGCGCCCAGCGGAACGGCAACTTCGACCTGTTCGGCATTCCCGTCGGCGGTGGCGAGGAGCAGCGCCTCACGTCGCATGCCGGCTACGACGACGGCCCCGACTATTCGCCCGACGGCAAGTGGATCTACTTCAATTCCGACCGTTCCGGCTCCTGGGACGTGTGGCGCATCCCCGCGTCAGGCGGCGGCCCGGACGACAAGCTAGCCGAGCGAATCACCAGCGACGACATGGAGGACTGGTTCCCACACCCGTCGCCTGACAGCAAGTGGTACGTCATCGTGTCATTTCCGAAGGGCACCAAAGGTCACCCCGCCAACCAGAACGTCCAGCTCCGGCTAATGCCGACGCTCAAAGATGGCAAGCCCGACGTCTCGAAGATCCGGGTCCTGAAGTCGGTCTTCGGCGGACAGGGCACCATCAACGTGAACTCCTGGGCGCCCGACAGCAGGCGTTTCGCCTTCGTGCGTTACGAAATTCTGCCGAACTGACGCCGAACGGCCCGCACATGCATCTCACTCTTTATGCCGAATCGCGAAATTACCACGCTGGGCGGAGGCTGCTTCTGGTGCCTGGAAGCAGTGTATCTGGAGATGGAGGGAGTGGAATCGGTGGTGTCGGGCTACATGGGCGGCCATGTCGACAACCCGGACTACCGCAGAGTGTGCGAAGGAACAACCGGACATGCCGAAGTGGTTCAGCTCACCTTCGATCCCGACATCACCTCGTTCCGCGAAATCCTGGAAGTATTCTTCGTGATTCACGATCCGACGACGAAGGACCGCCAGGGTAGTGACGTGGGATCCCAGTACCGATCCGCGATCTTCTTCCACTCTGAGAAGCAGCGCCAAATCGCGGAAGACACCGTCGCGGAACTGGAGCGGGACCGCGCATTTTCGGCCTCTGTCGTCACGCAAATCGTGCCTGCCGAGACGTTCTGGCCAGCCGAAGATTACCACCAGAACTACTTCGCCCAGCACTCGCTGCAAGGCTACTGCATGTTCGTGGTCGCGCCAAAGGTGAAGAAATTTCGGAGTACTTTCGAGACAAAAAGGCGGGCGGCGCAGTAACGGAATTCGCCGCCCGTTCTCGGGAAGAAAGCTGTTTACTGAACCACTTCTAACTGCAGGGTGACTGTGGCCCTCACGGTCATGGTGCCCGTCTCGATCGGAGTCGCGGCGGCAGCCAGTCCCACGCGCTCGGTGGTGGTTGCGACGCGTGAGCTCTGATACCCCTCATCCGCCGCGATCACCGCGCCGGTCCGCACACCCAGCCCGCCGGCGATGCTGTCAGCCTTCTGGCGAGCCTTCTGGGCCGCCGCACGAAGCGCCTGAGCCCGCACCGGATCCTCATCTTTGAGACCGAAGCTGATTCCGTCGATCCGGTTGGCGCCCGCGGTGATTCCCGCATCAATGACGCGGCCGAT
Source organism: Bryobacteraceae bacterium (assembly GCA_034408745.1). Taxonomy (GTDB): domain Bacteria; phylum Acidobacteriota; class Terriglobia; order Bryobacterales; family Bryobacteraceae; genus JAWXCM01. The sequence continues at coordinate 35,880 of JAWXCM010000054.1, read as the reverse complement.
CAGAGCCGTGTCATTAATGGTCGCCTGAACGATGTTGGTCACCTGGAAGCCCGTCAACACAGGCTGTCCACCGCCCGGCGGGTACTGATAAGTCGGGCCAACGGAGTAGTTGACGGTTCGAATTTCGGCACCTGCGCCGAGTACGGTTCGAAGCGCCGCGATCACCGCGGCCGCCTGATCCGCATTCTTCGCCGCGGCATCGGTGGCCGACTGCGCCGTCGTCAGGACACCAAGATTGACGGTCGCCATATCGGGACGTACCGAGACGGAAGCTTCCCCATAAGCCGCAATATAGCCTCGGCGCGCTGTCGTCTGGGCCAGCATCGGAAGGACGGCGAGCGCCGCAAGGAACATGAGTTTGCGAATCATTGTGTCGGTCTCTGCACTATATGACCCAAACCGTCGGCGTTTTGCTACACCCTGGGCCGCTACACTGGAATCTTGCACCCGCCCGTTGCACCAACGAAGGAGTCCGCATCCGGGTGGCGGGACCGGATCGCCGCCCTCCGAAACATTCCGCCGCTTCTCCTGATGGTCCGCGAGACTGGCCAGTGGCTCGCCTTGTCGAGTCTTGCACTGCGCCTCGTCTCCTCCCTGATCCCTGTGGCGATGCTCTGGATCGCGCGCCTAATCATTGATAACGTCGTCGCTCTGGTCTCGCATACCGGCGGCGACGTTCCCGAGGTCTGGGCGTTGCTGGCCGCCGAGGCCGGACTCGCGGTATCCATTGATGTCATTGGCCGTGCCATCGGCCTGCTCGACAGCCTCCTCGGGGACCGCTTCACCAACGTCATCAGCCTGCGAATGATGGAACACGCGGGGAAGCTCGACCTGATCTCCTTTGAGGACCCTGTCTTCTACGACAAGATGGAGCGAGCACGCAGGCAGACCACTGGCCGCCTCGGCATGCTGGCCTCGCTCGCCGGAATGTGCCAGCAGTTCATCACCCTGCTCAGCCTCTCCGCCAGCATCGTGTGGTTCTCGCCCTGGTTTTTGCCCCTGCTGACTCTGGCACTTGTACCCGTGTTCCTCGGCGAAACTCGATTCGCCATGCTGAGCTATTCCCTGCTCTTCCGCTGGACGCCTGAGCGCAGGCAGCTCGACTACCTGCGGATGCTCGGCGCCAGCAACAACAGCGCGAAAGAGGTGAAAATTTTCGGGCTCGGCCCGTATCTCACTGAGCGCGCACGCGTTCTGTTTGAACGCTTTTATGACGAGAACAAGCGGCTCGCCATTCGCAAGGCTGCGACCGGGACGCTGCTCAACATTCTCCCCACAGCGGGCTACTATTCGGCTTACGCGATCATCCTGCATCGCACCATGACGGGCGCGCTCTCTGTCGGCGATCTGACCTTCCTCACCGCCGCTTTCGCCCGCTCCCGTGGCCTGATGGAGCAGATCTTCTCGACATTCTCCAACGTTGCCGAGCAGGCCATGTTCCTTGAGGACCTGTTCGATTTCTTCCGCACCCAACCGCGCATTGCCTCGAAGCCTGACGCGATTCCCGCACCACGGCCGATTCGGTCGGGCTACGAATTCCGCAATGTCTCGTTTAGCTATCCAGGCTCAGAGAAGCGGGTCCTCGACCGTGTGTCATTCCGCATTGAAGCCGGAGAACGAATCGCGCTGATCGGCGAAAACGGCGCAGGCAAGACAACCATTGTGAAGCTACTCTCCCGGCTCTACGACCCCGTCGCCGGGGAGATCCTGCTGGACGGTGTGGACCTCCGCGACTATGATGTCGATGACCTGCGCCGGGAGATCGGAGTGATCTTCCAGGACTACATGCGCTACGACATGACCGCCGCGGACAACATTGGGCTCGGGCGCGTGGAAGCGCTCGACGACCGTGGCCGCATCCAGCAGGCTGCCGCTCAGGCTCGCGCCGGCTCAGTTATCGACGCGCTTCCCGCCGGTTTCGAGCAGATGCTGGGCCGCAGGTTCGATGGCGGCGTCGATCTCTCAGCCGGGCAGTGGCAAAAGATCGCGCTCGCCCGAGCCTACATGCGCGACGCGCAGGTCCTGGTGCTGGATGAGCCGACAGCCTCACTGGACGCTCGCGCCGAGTTCGAGGTGTTCCGGCAGTTCACAACGCTCACCCGCGGCAAGATGGCCGTTTTGATCTCCCATCGATTCTCGACCGTGCGAATGGCCGATCGCATTCTGGTTCTCGAAGCCGGGCAAATCGTCGAGCAGGGGTCGCACGAAGATCTGGTGGCTGGCGGAGGCCGTTACTCGGAGTTGTTTGAACTCCAGGCAGCGGGCTATCGCTGATGCTGCTGCTTGCCTTCGCCGCGCTGATGAGCAATGCCCTGCTTGAGGTGCCACCCGCGCGCTGGGTAGCGGTCGACCTCCCGATTCCGCAACACAACACTACAGTCGAAGGGCAGTTCGAGGTAATCCACGGTTCGCGTGTTCAGGTCCTGATCGCGGCACGGTCTGAGGCCGAACGTCTCCAGCGCGGCCGCTCCTTCCGCCCGATTTTCAGCAGCGGCTTCCAAAACGACGGACGGATCCGGCTTGTGGTGCCCGAAGCCGGGGACTACGTCCTTCTCGTCGACAACCGAATTGAGGGCCGCTTCGCCACAAAGGTGCGCCTCAGCGTGCAAACCTCCAACTCGATCAACGTGCAGGCGAGGGAGCTCACCCCCACCCGCCGCCGTACCGTCATAGCAGCCAGCTTGCTGTTCTTCGGATCTGTGCTCGTCTTCTCCGCCTGGCAGTTTCTCCGGTGGAACCAGCCTCACGGCTAGTCTCCCGCCCCAGATAAAACTTGACATTGGGGGGGCAGGCCCCCAGGCCTGCGGCGGGTCCCCAGACCCGCCAGGCTCAAACGTCAGTAATCATCCTGCGCGAAAAACGCCCGGGCCGCATCCACCGTCGCGGCAATGTCCGCTTCGCTGTGCGCATACGAAACGAACCCAGCTTCAAACTGGGAAGGCGCCAGATACACGCCATGCTCCAGCATGAAGTGGAAGAACCGGCCAAACTTCTTCGTATCCGCTTTCTTCGCCGTTTCCCAGTCCGTGACCGGCGAATCGGTGAGAAAGAACGTGAACATCGACCCCACCCGGTTCACCGTCACACCCGCCGGCGGGTTCGCGCACAACTGTGCCGTCCGCTCCTCAATTTGCGTGTAGACGGACGGGTTTGCTTTGAGGAAACGTAACATCGCCAAACCCGCACTTACCGCCAGCGGGTTACCGGACAGAGTACCGGCCTGGTAAATCGGGCCCGCCGGCGCCACCTTCGCCATAATGTCGGCGCGCCCGCCATACGCGGCGATCGGAAGCCCGCCGCCGATCACTTTGCCCAGCGTTGTCATATGCGGCTTCACACCGAATCGCCCCTGCGCTCCGCCCCAGCCCAGCCGGAACCCTGTCATCACTTCGTCGAAAATCAGCAGCGCACCATACTGATCGGTCACTTCCAGCAGCCCCTTGAGGAATCCCGGCGCTGGCGGCACACAGCCCATGTTGCCGACAACCGGCTCGACGATAATCGCCGCGATCTTGTCCCCGCGCTCGCGAAATGTCGCCCTTACCGCCTCCAGGTCGTTGAACGGGAGCACAATAGTGGTGGCTGCGAACGGCTCCGGCACACCAACAGTGTCGGAGATCGCCAGCGTCGCCATGCCCGAACCCGCCTTCACCAGCAGCGAATCCACGTGACCGTGATAGCAGCCCTCAAATTTCACGGTCAAATCGCGCCCCGTAAAGCCGCGAGCCACGCGCAGCGCCGACATTGTAGCCTCGGTGCCGGAGTTCACCAGCCGGACCATCTCCATCGTTGGCACGGCTTCCCGGATCATCTCGGCCAGGACTGTCTCGCGCTCCGTCGGCGCTCCGAAGCTGGTGCCGATCTCGAGCACCTGCCGCAGCGCCTCGATCACGGCAGGAGGCCGATGTCCCAGCAGCAGAGGTCCCCACGAACAGATGTAATCAATGTAGGAATTTCCGTCCACATCGAACAGCCGCGCCCCCTCGCCATGGTCGATGAATCGTGGAGTGCCACCAACACCCCGAAACGCCCGTACCGGGGAATTGACGCCACCAGGAGTAACCTTCTGGGCCCGGGCAAACAGTGCCTCGCTCTTGCTGGTCTGCATGTTCCACCATTATCCTTCGGCACGGGCCGTGAGAGCGGAATTCCGTTACCTCATCTCACCGCTACATGCGACACGGTTCCGCATTGGTTATGACTCTATACCCGACGGTCTTGCGTTTGCTGAAGATTTGTTAATCGGGGATGTTACCGGTTGTGGCTCAGGCAGGTCAGCAGTTTTGGCAAAAGGGTGCTCTTCACTATGTCGTCGACCATGAATTTTATACCGGCTTCTGTTGCAGCGTCGGAAAAAATTTCCATCCTCCTGGTCAGTCCGCACGCGGATGACCTTGCCAGCCTGCGTAACATCCTTCACCACCGTGACTGGCTAATTATTCACTGTGGGTCGGTACAGGAAGCCACATGTCACATCCCATTGGACAGGTACTCAGTTGTAGTTACTGAGAGCATCTTGCCCGACGGCACCTGGAAAGATATTCTTCGTACAGCCGAGACTCAGTCGCAGGCGCCACTGGTGTTAGTAGTTTCGCGTCACGCCGATGATCGTTTGTGGGCGGAAGTTTTGAATTTGGGTGGTTACGATCTGTTGCTGAAACCGTTTGACCGGTCCGAAGTCACCCGCGTGGTCGGGATGGCATGGCGTTGCTGGTTCGGCGCGGTCCGAAGGACAATCGCCTCCGGGAAGAAACAGACCCCGGCATTCGCATAATCACAGTCAGTTACGGTGACAACGTAAGCTGTCACCGTAGAAGATCTGTTGCTGTCAGGGAATAAGCCGGTTTCTGTACACCGCCGAAGCGGCTGGTGACCATTCATCTACAACCACCATTACTGACGGTTTTTAGCGACCTACCCGGGAGTTCAAAGGAACGGGCCGTCCCTCCTCCCCTATTTGGTCTTGCTCCGCATGGGGTTTGCCCTGCCAGCCGAATTACTCCGGCCGCGGTGCGCTCTTACCGCACCTTTTCACCCTTACCTGCCTTGCAGCAGGCGGTATATTTTCTGTGGCACTTTCCGTAAAAATCGGTTAAAGCCGATTCCCCCCGGCCGTTAGCCGGCATGCTGCCCTGTGGAGACCGGACTTTCCTCCCACCGAAGCGGGCGGCCACCTTCCTGACAGCGTTGTAAGTGTAACACGGGCGACGAAAGGGTAAGGCACAGTACTGGTGACAAACGTTAGCAGTAGTACTGCTGTAAGTCAGACATTCGACTGCCGCAAAACGGGAAAACCCAGCTTTCCGGCAGTAACTTGAGAAACAAAGCATACAGTTCGAAACCATGTGCCCAAAACTGCGTCTTATGAACGATTTAGTGTATGATTCGAGAAGGTCGGTCCACACAAAATGCTTCACGGGTCCGACATACGGACAACAAGAACAAGATCAGAGGGGGAGTTTCAATGAAGTACCAGCGGTACGCGATGTTACTCGTTCTCTTCTCTCTTTTCAGCACCTGCCTGTTCGCACAGGGGCTGAGTACTACAGCTTCGAAAGAAGATTGGGAAGAGATCAACTACGAGTTCAACTCGCCAATACTCACAGATGGCTATCCTAGCCTGCTGCGCCTTGCGGATCTGCTCAAACAGAATCCGGGATACAAGGTTAAGCTGGAAGGCCACGCCGATGTGATTGGGTCCAACGCTTATAACCAGCGGCTGGGCCAGCGGCGTGCAGACGCCGTTCGCGAGTTTCTCATTAAGTACGGCGCAAACGCCAGCCAGCTCACGGCAACGTCTTTCGGCGAAACACAGCCGAAGATTAATGACCGCTCCAAAGAAGCTCGGTTCATGAACCGCCGCGTCTTCATGACCGTTACCGATGAGCAGGGTCGGGTAATCGGCGAGGGTGGAATTAGCGACACCCTGAAGATGCTCAAAGACCTCATGGCGGCACAGCAGAAATGCTGCGACGAGATTCTGCGCCGGCTCGACAAGCTTGACCAGATCGCCGACATGCTGAAGAAGATCACCGGCGACAACGACCAGCTCCGCAAGGAACTGGGTGATCTCCGCAAGGCTCACGACGCGCTCGACCAATACGTGAAGGCGCAGCCGAAGCCGCTCACCGCCGCAGAAACCTCACAGATTGTCGACACGCGCACCGCGGAGCAAATCGAAAAGGCTCGCATGCCGCGCTTCTCCATCGTCGGCATCAATGCAGGCGCCGATCAGAATGGCGAACTCACCTTCAGTGGCCGCGGCCGCCTGTTCCTGCCGTTCAAAGAACAGTTCGCCGTCCAGATGCAGGGCGAGTACATGTACTTCAAAGACCGTCAGGAAGGCCAGGCCGATATCGGTCTCGTAAACCGCTTCCACAGCCGCGCTCAGGCTGGTATCTTCGCCAGCATGAAGAACGTGAACTTCTCCGGCCGTACTCCGGGCCGCAGCCTGTTCACGGACCGTCCTGTTTCTGAGATCAACACCGGCGCCCTCAACGGCAACGGCACTCTCGGCCAGGCGTCCTTTATGCTCGATTACCTGTTCAGCCGCGGCAAGGTCGGTATCTTCGGATCCAAGGCGTTCATGAATGACGCGGTGATCGCTCAGAATTCGCTGGCGCGCAACGTGTTCACTCAGTACTACATCAAGGTCGTCGATCAGGTTGGAGCCCAGACCACCCTGGGTATGTGGAACAACAACTACTTCGAAGGCAACATCGGTTACCTGAAGAGCGCCATGAACAGCAATGGCAAGGCTGGCGGTACCGCTCGCTTCATCTTCCCGCTCAGCGACCGCTTCGCGTTCACCCTCGAGGGCGGCTTCAACGAAACGATGCTGACCCGCGACAACAACGGCCGCGTGGTTGCCGGCTTCCAGTTCGGTAACTTCATGCGCCCGAAGGATTACCTCGAAGGCTACAACGGGATCCGCCATGCCGTTCCGATGGATGTTCCCCGCGTTCGCTATGAGTTGCTGACCCGTACGGTCCGCACCGGCAACGACGCGCCAGTTGCCAACGCCGGCGCCGATCAGATCGGTGTGCAGGCTGGCAATATCACTCTCGACGGTTCCGGTTCGTTCGATCCGGAAGGCGATGCGCTCACCTACCAGTGGTCGCAGGTCTCCGGCCCGTCCGTGTCGATCTCCGGCATGAACACGGCCCGCGCCACCTTCACCGCGGCTGAGGGCCAGAGCTATGGCTTCCGCCTCGTCGTCAAGGACCCGCAGAATCTCCAGAGCGTCGACAGCGTAACCGTCACCACGGCGGCTCCGCAGCAGGTCGCTCCGGTCCAGATCGTCCGCTTCCAGGCGGTTCCGACCAATATCCGCTCGGGCGAGCAGTCCATGCTCGACTGGCAGGTGATCGGCGCCGACAGCGTCACCATCTCCAACGGTATCGGAACGGTTCCGGCCAACGGCCAGCGCGCCGTCAGCCCGACTCAGAGCACCACCTACACTCTGACCGCCCGTAACGCCCGCGGCGAGGTTACGGCCATCGCCCGCGTGATCGTGGAAGAACAGCCCCTGGCTCAGTTCCTTGCCTGTACCGCAAGCCCGGCCACTATCACCGCCGGTGAGGCTTCCACCGTGAGCTGGTCGACTGCGAACGCCGACAGCGTCAACATCAGCAACGGTATCGGTGCGGTCGACCGCGCGGGCTCCCGCACGGTAACGCCGGCTGCCACCACTACCTATACCCTGACGGCCACCAACGCGCGTGGCCCGGTTAGCTGCACCGCGACCGTCACCGTCAATCCAGGCACCCCGGTGGTACAGCCGCCCCGTATCATCAGCTTCGCGGCCAACCCCACCACCATCACCGTGGGCCAGTCCTCGACTCTGACCTGGAACGTAGAGAACGCCGATACGGTTGACATCACCGGTCTTGGCGAAGTTCCGGCCAGCGGCTCTCGCGCCGTCTCGCCGAACACCTCGGTTACCTACGTGATTACGGCTCGTAATCGCGGTGGCGTGGTCCAGGCTAACGCGCCCATCACCGTCAACCCGGACACCACCACGCCGCCGGTACAGCCTACCCCGGCTCCCGTCATCGGCGGTTGCCAGGCGACCCCGACCACCAGCACCACCGCTGGCGGTAACGTCGTCATCAACTACTTCACGACGAACGCCACCCGCGTTACGTTCTCGCCGGCCGTCGCCGGTGCTGGCCTCAACGGGCCCATCACCGTCGCACCTACCGCGACTACCTCGTACACCCTGACCGCCACAGGAACCGAAAATCGCACGGCCACCTGTACGGTTTCGGTCAACGTGACCCCGGCTCCGGCTCCGCCGACCGCTGTCATCACTGGTCCCGCGACGATTCAGACGATTCGCCGTGAGACCACGCTCGATGCCACGGGGTCGACCAACCCTGCCGGCGGCGCTCTCACCTACATCTGGAGCCCCGTGGGTACTGGCGCAACGGTCCTCGATCAGGGCCAGCCCATCACCCGCGTACAGTTCAGCGGTCAGTTCGGCGACTATGTGTTCAACCTGACGGTCCGCAACGCGCTGGGCCAGCAGGCGACCACTACGGTCACGGTTCGCTTCATCTCGACCACCGTGCCTTAAACCGCCGTACAAGCAGAGCAAAAAAGGGCCGGCTCCTCGGAGCTGGCCCTTTTTCATTTGGCTTCGTTTCGTTACCTTGTCCGAAACCGCGAGCTCAGATCCGACAGTTGCTTTTCCACCGACTGCTTCTGTTGCTGAGGTTTCGGTTTCGGGGCTTCCCGCGGAGCCTCCAGTGCCTTGATCGAAAGCCCGATTCGCTTCGACTTCAAATCCACCTGCAGCACCTTCACCTTGACGATCTGCCCCACCTTCACCGCTTCGCCCGGGTCTCTGATATACCGCGCCGAAAGCTCACTCACGTGGACCAGTCCGTCCTGGTGCACACCCACATCGACAAACGCGCCGAACTTCGTCACGTTCGTAACCACGCCTTCCAGCACCATCCCCTCAGCCAGATCGGACAGCGACTTCACATCGTCACGGAACTGCGGCACCACAAACTTGTCGCGCGGATCGCGACCCGGCTTACGCAATTCCTCCCGGATATCGGTCAGCGTGAACATACCGACGCGCTCGGTCTGAAAGCCCTCCATCCTGACCTTCTCCACCAGCGTCGGGTCCTTCACAAGGTCGTGCACACCGACGCCCAGCGACTTCGCGATCTGCTCCACAACTGGGTAGGACTCCGGGTGCACCGCCGTCATATCCAGCGGGTTGTCGCCGCCTCGAATACGGAGAAAGCCAGCTGCCTGCTCGAACGTCTTCGGGCCGAACCCCGGCACCGCGGTCAGCTGCATGCGGGACCGGAACCGGCCCTTCTCATTCCGGAACTCGACAATCTTCAAAGCGGTCCGCTCATTGATACCAGCCACGTACCGGAGCAGCGCCCAGGAAGCCGTGTTGAGATCGACACCCACGCGGTTCACGCAGGATTCGACGGTCGACTCCAGTCCCTGCTTCAGCTTCTTCTGATCCACGTCGTGCTGATACTGCCCCACTCCGATCGACTTCGGATCCAGCTTCACCAGTTCGGCCAGCGGATCCTGCAGCCGCCGCGCAATACTGATCGCGCCACGAACCGTCAGGTCCAACTCCGGGAACTCCTGCCGGGCAATATCGGACGCCGAGTATATCGACGCACCCGATTCGCTGACCACGACTGAGAAGCAGTCGCTGAGCCCAGCCTGACGCAGAAAGTCCTTCACGAACCCATCGGCCTCTCGTGACCCGGTGCCATTGCCGATCGCTATCGCCCGAACATGGTGCTTGTCGATCAGCTCGCGCAAAATCCGCGCCGTGCCAATCACATCGTTCTTCGGCTCCAGCGGATACACCACGGAGTGCCCGAGGAACTTACCCGTGTCATCCACCACCGCCACTTTGCACCCGGTGCGCAGACCCGGATCCAGCGCGAGCACCGCGATCTGTCCGGCAGGCGGCGAGAGAAGGAGATTCTCCAGATTCTCGCGAAAGACCTTAATCGCCTCTTCGTCCGACCGGTCTTTCAACTCCAGCCGAACCTCGGTCTGCAGCGACGGGTTCAGCAGCCGGTCCCACGCGTCTTCCAGCGCTTCCTGCAGATGCTCCACCCAATCGCCCTTTTCGCGAATGACGTGCTGGCGCAGCCACTCCACCACAGGCCGCGCGTCCAGCTCGATCTCAAAGGACAGCACCTCTTCCTTAGCCCCGCGGCGAATCGCCAGCATACGGTGCGACGGAATTGACTTCGCCGGCTCCCTGAAATCGGCGTACATAGTGAACTTGCCTTCGGGGTCTTTCGCGCCCTCAATGGCCTTGCTCACGATCATGCCGTGTTCGAACAGCATGGCTCGCAGCGCCTTGCGGTATTCGGCCTTCTCGCTGATCCACTCCGAAAGGATGTGCCGGGCGCCTTCCAGTGCCCCGCCCGGCGTCTCTACTCCAGCCTCCGGTTTCACGAACGTCTCCGCGAATGCCTCCAGCGGCCTGCCGTTGGGCACCTGGTCCCACAGATACTGCGCCAGCGGCTCCAGCCCGCGCTCGCGGGCGATGGACGCCTTGGTGCGGCGCTTCGGCTTGTAGGGAAGATACAGGTCTTCCAGCTCGTTCTTCTCTAACGTAGCCTCAATGCGTGCCCGCAGTTCCGGCGTTAACTTGCCCTGCCCGTCGATTGTGTCGAGCACCGTCTGCCGCCGATCTTCCAGCTCTCGGAAGTACCCGAGCTTCTCCTCGACATCGCGGATCTGGACTTCGTCGAGATTCCCCGTCACCTCTTTGCGGTACCGCGCGATGAAGGGGACAGTGGAACCTTCATCCAGCAGTTCGACTGTGGCGACAAGGCCCTTCAGAGGTACCGTGATCAGCCGTGCGACGTGGAGGAGGACTTCTGGTTTGAGTGCTTTTAATTCCATACGTGGGGACGCCCTTCATGATAATGGTAGACAGCCATGTTGTTTGCGTTGCTTCTGCTGGCGGCCTCTGCCGCCGACCTGGTGCCCATGCGCTGGGCAACCACCGACCCCAAAGCGCTGGAACTGCTCGACGGCACGCCGGTGAACTGCCTTCTGGCGGAACCCGCGACGTGGTCAGAGCCCATGCTCTCCGAAGCGCGCAAACGCAGGCTTACCGTGCTCGGCGTGATCCGTCCAGGCGCCGAAGCAAAGCGGCAGGCCGCCCTCGCCTCCAGCCTGAAACTGGACGGAGTCGTGCTGGAAGGCATCTTCGAAAAGGGCTTTATCACGAACCCGGAGCTGACCGTGATTTCCATGGTGCCCCGTGCCGCAATGCGCTTCGATGCGGGTCCTGTAGTTGCCACCAGCCAGGCCGTCTGGCCGGGTATTCAGGCTGAGGACGACGGCAAGGCTAAAGCGGCCCCCAGCGGCGCTCCCTGGATCAACACCAACGGCGGCTTTCTCCGGTTCGTACGGGCCGCGGCCCCAGGCACGCCCGTGTGGCTCGGAAATCTCCCGCCCGCCAACACCATCATCACGCCCGAACGCTACATGCAGGCCATCGCCGACGCGGCCATCATCGGCGCGCGCTGGGTGATCGCTCTCGACGACAACTTCCGAAAGCGGCTGGAAGCGCGCGAAGCGACAGCGGTTCGCGACTGGAAAAAGATCACCGCGGCAGCGGCCTGGTATGAACAGCAACCCGAGTGGCGCAGCATGAAGCCGGTCAGCAAACTGGGCATCGTGCAGGACGTCGACAGCGGTGCGCTCTACTCCGGCGGCGTGCTCGACATGATCGCGGTGAAGCATACACCGGTGCGCGCAGTCCCCGCACACAGCCTCGGACCTGAGTCGGTGAAAGGGCTCAGCATGGCCGTGGATGTCGACCCCTCCAGCCTCACCGACTCCCAGAAAGCCACTCTCGCGGCAATGCGAAAAGCAGGTGGCTCGACACTCAGCGGGCCGGCGACCTGGAAGTTCCCTCCCGTCACTTCCGACCGCATCACGCTCCCGGAAGCAGACGTCAAGATGCTCGACGAAATCTGGAAGGATATGAACCACATGACCGGGCGTCAGAATCTCGGCGTGCGACTGTTCAACGTCTCCAGCATGTTGTCGAGCTTCATCCAGTCGGAAGACGGCAGCCACACTGTCCTTCATCTGGTGAATTACTCCGGATTCCCGGTGGAAAATGTGACCGTGCATTTACTGGCAAAGTACAAAAAGGCGACCCTTATCGCTCCCGGCGAGAAGCCCAGACCGCTGCAGCTTTACGACAACGACGAGGGCAGTGGCGTCGACATCGACACCGTCAACATCGCAGCCGCGTTGCTGCTGGAATAACACTGATAGAATTCCAGTTTCATGACCCTTCGGCTGTCATTGGCGGCGGCGTGGCTCGCAGGAGTTGCGGTTGCCCAAACCTCTCCCCCTCCCGACGCGAAAGCTCAGTTGGACCGCATCTTCTCGCAGTTCGCTCACAACAACACACCTGGCTGCGCGGCAGGTGTGGGCATCGGCGACAAGACCGTTCTCAAGGCGGCATACGGCATGGCGGATCTGGAGCGAAATGTTCCGAACACAACGGAGACCGTGTTCGAAGCGGGATCGGTGTCCAAACAATTCGTAGCCGCTTCCCTGCTCCTGCTGGTGCAGCGCGGCAAGGCGTCGCTGGACGACCCCGCTCGAAAGTACTTCCCCGAATTGCCCGACTATGCGCCCTCAGTGGTCGCTCTGAGACACCTGATGAACCACACCAGCGGACTGCGCGACTGGGGCGGCGTAGGTGCAATCGCGGGCAAACCACGGTTCTCCACCGTCGCCTACACCAATCGCGACGTGCTCGACATTGCCGCCCGGCAGAGGTCGCTGAACTACCGCGCGGGTGACCACTATTCCTATACAAATACCGGGTATAATCTGCTCGCTTTATTCGTCGGCCGCGTGTCCGGCAAGACCCTGGCGGAATTCACAAAGGCGGAAATATTCACCCCGCTGCAGATGACTTCCAGCGGATGGCGCGACGATTTTCGGCGAATTGTCCCGAATCGGGCCATTGCTTATGAGCCCACGCGCGACGGCTTCCGCACGGACATGCCCTTTGAAACCGCGCACGGCAACGGCGGCATGCTCACCACCATCGGTGATCTGCTGAAGTGGAACCTCAATTTCACCCACCACCGCGTTGGCGGCAAAGCTCTGGCTGAGGCACAGATACAGAGGGCGAAGCTGAACAACGGATCTGCGATCGCCTATGCCGCGGGCCTGATGGTCAGTCGCTGGCGAGGATTGCAGGAAGTGAGCCACAGCGGCACCACAGCCAGTTACAACGCCTGGCTGGCACGTTATCCCGAGCAACAGTTGTCGATCGCGCTGCTCTGCAACGTGGCCACCAACCCCACGCAACTGGGCCGCGCTGTCGCTGAGGTATTCCTGAAACCGGTGCTGGGCTCCCCGGACAAGCCGACAGTAGTGAAAGGAATCGAGGGGCCTGGCCTATATCGCAGCACCCGCGACTTCCGCGTCCTCCGCCTGAACGGCCAGGACACGGGAAAGCCACTCCCCACTACGCTCGAAGGCGACCCTGAAGTGTTCGAGAAGGTCGAACCGTCGAACCCTTCGCCGACCACGCTGGAGCAGTTCACCGGCAGTTACACCAGCTCCGAAGCCGGAACCGCACTGCGCGCCGCTGTCGAAGGTGGCAAACTGGTCCTGCTGCAGGCTCCCGACATCCGAATCCCGCTCTCACCAACGTGGGCCGATGCGTTTCAGGGTTCCATCGGCAGCATCCGATTTCTGCGCAACCCAGCTGGTCAGGTGACCGGGCTCAGCGTTGGGTCGGCCCGCGTCTGGGACCTGCGATTCCGCAAGGTACTCGGCGCGTCGAGGCTGGTCGCTCCCAGCCCGTCGCCGTAGGCCTGTGCACCGTGCTCCGCAAGGTCGAGGCCGGTGATCTCGTCCTCGGCCGACACCCTCGCCGTCACGAGCATGTCGAACCCTTTCAGCAGCACAAAGGTGAAACCGAAGCTCCAGGCGAAGATCGCCGCTACACCCATCATCTGCGTTGCAAATTGTTCGAACGGAGCTTTGTGGAATCCAGCCGCGACCACAGTGCCGAAAGCGCCGCAAACCCCGTGAATCGATATCGCCCCCACCGGATCGTCGACGCGCACTTCATCCAGCGACAGAACCGAAAACACAACCAGTGCGCCCGCCGCGGCTCCGATAGCTACGGCAAAAGCGGGCGGAGCCAGTGCACAGGAAGCCGAGATAGCCACCAGTCCGGCCAGCGCGCCATTCAGAGACATGCTGACGTCCGGTTTGCCAAAACGAAGCCAATTTACCAGCAGGGATGCTGCCGATCCGGCGAATCCCGCAAGCAGAACGTTCATCGCAACACGCCCCGCACTCACGCCAGGAGTCAGCAGCGCGGTAGCTGATGTGAACCCAAACCACCCAAAGAACGCCATCATCACGCCCAGAGACGCCAGTGTCAGGTTATGCCCCGCGATCGGCCGGGCAGTCCCGTCCTTGCCAAACTTGCCCAGCCGGGGACCCACCGCCATCGCAGCGGCCAGCGCGGCAAAACCACCGGTGCAGTGAATGACCGCGGATCCCGCGAAATCAATGACCCCCCGCCCGGCCAGCCAGGAGCTCGAAGACGCATTCGCAGCAACCAGCAGGTTGCCCCAGATCCAGTGGCCCACCACCGGATAGATAATCAGCGACATCGCGGCGCTCAGCAAGACCGCCGCCCCAAACCGCATGCGCTCCGCTGTAGCTCCGAAAACGATGCTTCCGGCCGTGATCGCGCACATCGTCTGCTGGAGCCACAGAGCGTATTCGCGCGACGCTCCCGCTCCCGAAGGACTAAGCGCGAAGTGCGACCAGCCAGTTACTCCGTTACTGGCGCCAAACAACAGTCCGAACCCGGCGGCCCAAAACAGCAGACCTCCAATCCCGATGTTGGCGAATCCGCGCAACATGATATTCGCGGCATTTTTCGCACGCGACAGTCCGGCTTCGCTGAGTGCAAATCCGGCCTGCAGAAACAGGAGCAGACACGCCGAGAAGATAGCTGTGAAGATGAGGAGAGTATCGGTACCAGACGCAGAGTTCATCGTATAGGCTCCGGAAGGTCGGCAAACTCGAGGCGGGATCGGGGCCTGAACAGGGTGGGTCGTAACGGAGGCCAGCTACCGGCTTCGGACGGGGAAGCCCGGCAGCTTTCAGTCTAATACAGCTTACGGCTTTGGTCCGAAGAAGGCGATAAAGCCGAGCAGAATCGTGCTCTGATTCTTAGCGTTGCCGAGGCCGTTGCCGCGGTCAAAGTAGTTCACATCGGCCCAGTCGCGGCGATACTCCAGGCGCATCAGGAAGCCCTGGCGGAGCTTCATGTCACCGGTCATCGTGAACTCCTGAATGGTGCGGGCGGTACCGGTAATGAAGCCGTCCTTGTCCTTGTACCAGTCATAACGGGGGCTGAATGAGAACGTGTCGTTGGCGATGGCGCGGCCGAGGATCGAGATGCCATAGAACTTGCTGTCGCCCGCGGTGGGGTTCTTGTCCACGCCATAGTCGAAGTTGAACAGCATGCTTGCCTTGCCACTCTGGTTGATACCCACAACGGTGTCGTAGAAGTGGCGGACGCCCGGAGCCTTCACGTTGATGCCGCCCACCGTGTCGGTCTTCTCGTTGCCGACATAGTAGTTGTTGGCCCACGTGAACTTCGAACTGGTGAACGTTGAGGTCAGACCGACCGTCTTGGCGCTGTTATTGTCTTCCACGTTGTTCCAGCCGTTTACCAGCTGGACGCCGCCCGTCCAGTACTTGCCCATCGGTGCGACAAGGCGTGCACCCATGTGGTAATACGGACCATTTGCGTAGAGCAACGAACGCGAATAGTTCCAGTTCAAATGGGTTTCCGTAACTTCAGCGCCGGCCGAGGTCACGAATTTACCAAAATCGATTTGAACTCCTTTCCATTTCGCCGGCTTTAAGCTGACGTATGCCTGCAGAATGTGCTTGTAAACTTCCACGCCGGCAGGATCGGTTGCGTGGAAAACATCCATTGCGCGGCCGCCTGCAAGCTCGAACTTGAACCCGACCGGATCGGCGCCATGCTCCATGGTGAGCTTGGCGAAGTTAAGGCTGAACTGATTGGCCTTGACGTCAAAGTTGCGCTGAACATTGTTCTTGCTTGCCGGATGGTTGAAGTTCAGGCTGTAGTAGCCGTCGACAAGTCCGCTGAAATCGATGGGGCCTGCGGAAAACACCGGTGCGGATGGGGCAGGAGCGGGCGCCGGTGCTGGAGCGGGAGTCTGGCCGAAGGCTGAAGCTCCGAGCAGAAAGGCGAGGCTCAGAAGCGATTTGGGGTAACGTCTCATTGGTACAGTCCGTGTCCTCTGTGAGCAATTTTGGGCTGTGGCATTCAGCCGTACTGGAATGCTGCAATCGTAGCTTCGAAGAACCCGAACGATCCAATACAAAATTTTGATCGGCGCTATTGAAAGGTTTAGCTTCCGTCTTTTGCCCCGGCGTTGCATAGTTAGAGAAACCTGAAACAACCAAACTACCAACCTGAGGTGCAAATGTTTTTGAGAGGACGGTTTCGGCTCCTGTTCGCAGGCAGCGTCCTGACGGCGCTTTGTCTTCTGAATGCGGTGACTCTTTTTGCGCAGCAACCCCCTGACAAGGTCGCCGCTCTTGAAGCGGCGGTCAAGTCAGCGCAGTCTGCCGGCGACAACGCCTGGATGCTGGTTAGTTCAGCACTCGTGCTCATGATGACCGGCCCCGGTCTCGCATTGTTCTACGGCGGTCTGGTGAGGCGCAAAAACGTACTCGCGACCATGATGCAGAGCTTTATCCTGATGGCGGTGATCACAGTATTGTGGGCCTTCGTGGGATACAGCCTCGCTTTTGGCGAAGGCTCACCAGTAATCGGCGATTTACGGTACATGTTCCTGAACGGCGTGGGAGCGGATCCCAACGCGGACTATGCGGCGACTATCCCGCAGCAGACCTTCATGGTGTATCAGCTGATGTTCGCGATTATCACGCCCGCGCTGATTTCCGGCGCTTTCGCCGAGCGAATGAAATTCACGGCCATGCTGTTGTATTCGATCCTCTGGGCCCTTTTCGTGTACTTCCCGATGGCTCACATGGTTTGGGGCAAGGGCGGTTTTCTGAACGCCTTCCTCGGCGGCACAATTCCCTGCCTCGACTTCGCGGGCGGCACCGTGGTCCACATCACCTCCGGTATGTCGGCTCTGGCCTGCGCTCTGTACATGGGTAAACGCAAGGGCTACCCGGATGAACCCATGAAACCTCACAGTCTGGTGCTGAGCTTTATCGGCGCCTGTCTCCTGTGGGTCGGCTGGTTCGGGTTCAACGCGGGTTCGGCGCTCGGCGCATCCAGCCTTGCAACCAGCGCGTTCGTCGCGACTCACTTCGCCGCGGCTGCCGGTGCTCTTGGATGGATCGCGGCGGAATGGATGAAGCACGGCAAGCCCAGCGTTCTCGGCGGTATCTCAGGATGCGTGGCCGGTCTGGTCGCAATCACTCCCGCTTCTGGATTCGTGGCTCCCATGCCCGCGTTGTTCATCGGCTTCGCCGCCGGTGTGGTTTGCTATCTGATGGTGGCCGTTGTGAAGAACAAACTCGGCTATGACGATTCTCTCGATGCTTTCGGTGTGCACGGCATAGGCGGCACGCTCGGAGCCATCCTCACCGGCGTCTTCGCAACAAACGCCGTGAATAACGCCCTCAAGGACCCTGCCGGGAAGGTACTGCCTCTCGGACTGGTGGACGGCAACGGAGGGCAGATTCTCAATCAGGCGATCGGTTCGGCGATCGCGATCGCACTCGGAATCGTCGGCTCGTTCATCATCCTCAAGATTGTGGATATGGTCGTCGGAGTACGTGTCGACGCCCGTGACGAGCAGACCGGCCTCGACCTCACACAGCACGGTGAGGAAGGCTACAACCTGGACGCGTAGTCTCAATAAAGGTACGCACAAATGAAGAAAATCGAAGCCATTATTCAGCCATTCAAGCTGGAAGAAGTCAAAGAAGCCCTCAAGAATATCGGCATTGACGGCATGACCATTACTGAAGTCCGTGGTCATGGCCGACAGAAGGGCCACAAGGAGGTTTACCGCGGTCACGAGTACAACGTCGACCTCCTTCCCAAGATCAAGGTGGAAATGGTGCTGCCAGATCTCCGCGTGGAAGAGGCCCTCAAGACTCTCGCCGGCGCGGCGCGCACCGGGAACATCGGCGACGGAAAAATCTTCGTATTCGACGTCGCCGAGGCCATCCGGATTCGTAATGACGATCGTGGCGAATCCGCGCTCTAGCCCTGTTTCGATACGGCGGAACGAAGTGGAATTTCAGGATGGGGCCTCGCTTCTGCGGGGCCGCACGACAACCGTCGACGGGCAGGTCACTTATGCCTATCGCACACTGCTCGCCGGCGCTTTTCCCCGCGGAATGGCGCTGGTGGCAGTGGGCGGATACGGGCGGCGTGAACTGTTCCCCCATTCCGATATCGACCTCCTCCTGCTGGTCGACAAGGAGTTGCAGTCCGATGAGCAGCGCACCGGACTGTCCGTTTTCCTGCGCAGCCTTTGGGACGGCAACCTCCGTCTGAGCCAGTCCGTTCGCACCATCGCCGAATGCACAAAGTTCGACACCACCAACGTCGAACTTGCCATCAGCCTTCTCGATGCCCGCTTCCTTATTGGCGACAGCGAATTATTCGAACAGCTCGCTGACCGGCTCCCGAAGTTCTTTCGGTCACAGCGGCAAAGTATCGCGCAGAAACTCTGCGAAATGACGCAGGCGCGACACCTCAAATTCGATAACACCATCTCCCACCTCGAGCCCAATATCAAAGAGGGGCCGGGGGGACTGCGCGACCTGCACGTCGTGGGATGGCTTAGTAAACTGCGCGAAACGCCGCCCGCGCCCGACCCGGCTCTGGATAATGCGGCCGCGTTCCTCTTTTCGGTGCGAGCTCACCTGCATACCCAGGCGGGCCGCGATTCCAATGTGCTGACGTTCGACATGCAGGAAGAGATGTCGCCCGACCCGGCCGTCTGGATGCGCGAATTCTTTCGCCATGCGAGAGTCATCCACCGCTCCGCTCTCGGCACCGTGGAGGCCTGCGAAGGCATGTTGTCCAGCGGCCTTATCCGCAGCTTCCGCGACTGGCGTTCGCGTCTGTCCAACACCGAAATATCCGTGATCCGCGACCGCGTGATGCTCCGCAGTCCGCAGAATCTCTTCTCCGACGCACTGCTTTTATTCCGGTTATTTGAATTCGTGGGCCGCCACGGAATTCCGCTGTCCATCGACACGGAACGCAGGATCCGGGAAGGCGTCACCGCCCGCACGGTGGCGCTCCCCGACCCCGCGCACCAGTGGAGCGCCCTGAAAACGGTTCTGTCCCAGCCTCACGCGGCGCTCGCCCTGCATGGCATGGATAACACCGGTCTCCTCGGCCTGCTGCTCCCGGCGTGGAAGACTATCGAGTGCCTCGTGATTCGCGATTTTTACCACCGCTACACGGTGGATGAACACACGCTGATCACCATCAGCCACATCGACAGGCTCCGCACTGGCTCCGATCCCACACGCCGCCGCTTTACGGAAATGCTGAGCGAAACCCAGGATCCCGCGCTCCTCGTTATCGCCCTCATCTTCCACGACGTCGGTAAGAGCGACGGCCTCTCCGGCCATGCACAGGCATCGGCGCGCGAAGCTTCCACGCAGCTCACCTGCATGGGTATGCCGGAAGAAGAGCGACTGATCGTTGAGTTTCTGGTGGAGCACCACCTCGATATCTCAGCCGTCATCAACTCGCGCGACCTGAGCGATCCGGCAACAGCCGTCGACCTCGCCACCCGTGTTGAAACGCTGGAAAAGCTGCGCTATCTCACGCTCCTGACCTACGCCGATATCAGTGCCGTCAACCCGGATGCAATGACGCCCTGGCGCCTCGAGCAGCTCTGGCACGCCTACCTCGCCGGACATCGCGAGCTGACCCGCGAGCTCGATACCGACCGCATTCACGCCCGCCAGCCGGATCACAAGTCGGACTGGCTGGAAGGCTTCCCCGTCCGCTATCTGCGAACCCATTCCGGCTCGCAGATCGACTCCCACATGCAGCTCGCCAGCGAAGCCAAAGAAACCGGCGCCGCCGTCGAGATCGTACGCCGCAGCGGAGCCTGGCATCTCACAGTGGTCTCGAAGGACCGCCCGGGACTGCTGGCCGGACTCGCCGGAGCCGTCTCGTCATTCGGTATGAACATCGTGCGAGTCGAAGCCTTTGCCAACAACAGTGGCTGGATTCTCGATTCGCTGATGTTTGAAGATCCGATGCGGACCCTTGAGTTGAATGCCGGCGAGGCCGACCGGCTGCGCCAACTGGTTCGGAAGGTCCTGCTCGGCAAGGAAGACGTCGACCGTCTGCTGAGAGGCCGCGCTCGTCCCCAGTTGCCCACCCGGGCAGCCCGCATTCTGCCCGCCGTGTTCTTCGACAACGAGGCATCCGCCAGTTCCACGCTGGTGGAGATCGTCGCGCAGGACCGCCCCGCCCTCTTCTACGATCTCGCCCGCACATTCTCCGCCTATGGCTGCAGCATCGAGGTCGTGCTCATCGACACCGAAGCCCACAAGGCCATCGACGTCTTCTACGTAACGCACCAGCGAGGCAAGATTCCCCCCGAACTCCAGAGCACCCTCCAGGGTGAGCTGTTGCAAGTCTGCGCTTCCTGAAATATTCATCGCCCGCCGGGAACCGAACCGTGGTTCCCGGAGTCTGTGAAAGCGTGCTAGATTTTTAGCACACAAGTTTCACGGAGGAGGCGAAGTCCATGCAGAAGCACGAACCCGATCAGCTGAGCCGCCGCGAACGGCAGATCATGAACATCCTTTACCGCCTCGGCACCGCCTCGGCAGCGGATGTTCAGGCCCAGCTGAAGGGCGAGCCCAGCTACTCCACAGTTCGCGCCCAGCTTCGAATCCTCGAAGAAAAGGGCTGCGTGCAGCATGACGAGGACGGCGCCAAATACGTGTTCCGACCGGTCGTGGGCAAGGAGAACGCGGGCCGCTCCGCTATCCGCAGTCTGCTCGATACCTTCTTTGGAGGCTCGGCCGAGCAGATGGTGAGAACGCTGCTCGACTCCGAATCGGCGCGCCTGAGCCCCGAGGAACTGGAGCGGCTTTCCAGGCTGGTTACCGACGCGCGAAAGGAGCAGGGACGAAAATGATCGAGTCCATTCTCATTCCGTTCGGAGTATTTGCCGGTGCACTGGCTTTACTGTATCTGTTGAGAAATCGTTTGACGGCCGCACAGCGGCACCTGGTACTGGTCACGTCGTTCGCTGTGGTCGCGCTGGTTCCGGCAGTCGCGCCGCTGATCCCGGCGGCATCTCCCGCTGTCGGACGTATCCGTTCCACCGTGGTGATGTGGGTGACTGCCGACAGCGGACGCGGCGATGCGCCGTCGCAACCGGTAGCTGAAGTCTGGGCGACTGCGCTGACGCCCGAGGCGCGCAGCGTGGCGCTCTGGATCTGGGTGGCGGGCGCAGCACTGCTACTGTTTCGAATCGGGGCCGGCCTGACCCAGCGGCACCGCGTGAAGACCGTACCGGCGCACTGGGCCGAAGCTCGCGTGTGGGCGCTGGCTGGCAGCTCTGATGTGGCGCGCCGAGTCCGCGTCTGGGAGTCGGCGGGAATCGCGGTGCCGGAAACCCGCGGCGTCGTTCGCCCTGTGATCCTCCTGCCACCCGCGGCGCGCGGCTGGAATGCCGAACGGCTCGACTTTGTATTGACGCACGAATTGATTCACATTTTGCGGCACGACTGGCTGTTCGGACTGATGGCCGAACTGCTGACCGCACTGCACTGGTATAACCCGCTGGCATGGCGTGCTCTGCATACTTTGCGGCAGGAACGCGAGCTGGCGTGCGATGACGAGGTACTCGGGCGTGGAATCGACGGGATCGATTACGCCGGGCATTTGGTGGAGATTGCGGCGGGTCCGGGTTGCCGGACCGAGGCTGGCGCGGTGGCGATGGCCCACGTGTCCAACCTCGAAACCCGCGTTCGCTTAATCCTGAGGCCGGATATCAAGCGAGGAGGTGTAACCATGAAAGGCAAACTGATGGCAGCCGGTGTGGCAGCCGTAATGGTGGTACTGCTCTCGGGCATGAAGGCCCCGGCGCAGGGAAATGCGGCGCTTTCGGGTACGGTTCAGGATCCCAGCGGCGCCTGCGTTCAGGGAGCGGTGGTGCTGGTGAGGAACACCGCGGACCGCAACAAACGAGAGATTGCGCGGACTGACGATGCGGGAACGTATCGCTTCAGCGCCCTGCCACCGGGCAGGTATGAGATGGAGGTCAGCAAGCCTGGCTTCCAGTTGTACCGGCATGATGCAATCGAGTTCGTGGCAGGTTCCGCGCAGCAGTTTGCCGTAATGCTGCAGGTGGGCAGAATCGCCGAGTCTGTGACGATCACCGGCACTCGTCCCGCAGCGCCGGCCAACTCGGCAAGTTCCGGGCCACCGAAGCGCATTCGGATGGGCGGCAACATGCAGGCGGCGAAGCTTGTGAAGCAGATCCGGCCCGCGTATCCGGCACATCTCAAGGAGCAGGGTGTCGAAGGGACCGTATTGCTGGAAGCGGTGATCGGCCGCTACGGCAAGGTGATCAACCTGCAGGCCGTGAACTCGCTGGTCCACGCCGACCTGATCGCCGCGGCGACTGAGGCGGTGAAGCAGTGGGAGTACGAGCCGACGTACCTGAACGGCGTTCCTGTCGAGATTCAGACCAGCGTGCAGATTAACTACACGCTGCAGAAATAAGCTCCGGCCTAAGGAGAGAAAGGGCGGCTTCCCCCAAAAGGGGGCCGCCCTTTTTTTAATTAAGCTGCGCAGGAAACTCCGGCCCGTCGAGAATTTCCTGCACCAGCGTCGAGAACGGTGTGCCTGCATTCAGCCGCGTCACGGTCGACGTCATTTCCCCGCGTGCCCTACCCGACAACGGTGCATCCTGACAGCTGCGGGCTGTACGTGCATTCCGTTTGTCCGTCGGCAGGAAGCTACGATACCGCGCTTAGCGCTGCATCAAACAGACAGTCTGTCGCGCCGCTACACAGGATCCAGTCTCACACTTCGCGCCCGGCCATCCCACGCGAGATACTGGTAAGTCATGTTGACTCCGGATAAGTTCGCCGCAGCCCCCGTTTCCGATCTCCTCGCCGCAGCCGGCCAGGGGCGGGTGGGGATGGATCATCGCTGGCTCAATGCCATTCTCGATCGGGGACAGGCGGCCGTGCCGGACCTGGTGCGCTTCGGGCTCGAAAAGCATGAAGAAGATGCGCTGAACATCGACGATCAGATCCTGCTGATCCTCACAAAGATCGGCAGCCCTGAAGCAGTACCGTTCATCGTCCGCTATCTCCGCGACAACAGCGGCGACCTCCCCGACTACGCCATCGATGCCATCCTGCCCCTCAAGGCCGACCTCCTCGACCCGCTCGTCGAACTGTACGAGGAGATGAGCGAAGACGATGCGAGCGAGGTCGCATTCGCGCTCGCAGCCTTCCAGATCCGCGATGAGCGCGTTCTCAAACTTCTCCTCGACCGCCTGGAATACGACGCCGGCGACGGAGCCCTGTGCCTCGGTCTGTACGGCGACCCTGCCGCCACAGGCATGCTGGAAGCGCTGCTCCTCGAAGTAGAAGATGAGCACCTGAAGAGCGACATCGGCGATGCCCTCGAGCAGCTCGGCCGCGAAGTCGACGCCACCGTCACCCCCCTCGACATCCTCGAGTTCTTCCCCGAACAGTCGGGACCGGAATATTCCGTGCTCGACGAACCGGATCTGCTGGAGATGCTCGATTCTGAGGACGAAGAGTACCGCCTGGCAGCGATCTCCGGTTTCGTCAACCGCGACATGACCAGCACCGCGGTCCAGAAACTGCTCCAGGCAGCCCAGTCGCACGGTGATGAGCGCGTTCGCGCCAAATCCTGGGAAGCTCTGGGCAGCGAGGTCGCCGACAACGACGATGTTTACCAGGCCATGCTGAACACCTTGCAGGACGAATCGGCCTCAATGACCGAGCGCGCCGGCGCCCTGGTGGGCCTTGGACAACGCGCGGAAGAGGAATCCATCCGCACCTATGCCGAGCGCTTTTACGAAAATGAAGCCACTCGCGCTGCCGCATTATCGGCAATGTGGAATTCCCTTGACCGCTCCTTTGCAAAATATTTCCCACCTCATCTTGCCGATCCCG
Source organism: Bryobacteraceae bacterium (assembly GCA_034408745.1). Taxonomy (GTDB): domain Bacteria; phylum Acidobacteriota; class Terriglobia; order Bryobacterales; family Bryobacteraceae; genus JAWXCM01. Next base: position 11,631 of record JAWXCM010000054.1, on the reverse strand, counting down.
ACCCGGAAATTCGCAAGCACGCGATCAGCGGAATTGGATATCTCGGGATTCACGACAGCGCGGAAAAGCTGCGCGATTATTTTGCCGATGAGGATTACCGTGCCAACGCGCTGTTCGCCTACGCGCTCGCGGTTCGCGCCGAGATCTCACCCGGCCGCGTGCGCCCGCTGCTCCGCCGCATCGACGAAGCGGCCGGTGGTCTGACCGAAGAAGAGAACGAACTGGTCGAGATCGCACTCGACGAACGGCTCATGCTGCAGGGTCACAAGCCCGTCTTTCATCCCGACAACCACCAGCACGTGCATGGTCCGGACTGCGACCATGACCACGACGAGGATGAGGAGGTGGACGACGACGCCCCCGCAGTCGCCGCACCCGCCGCGGTCGCCGTCGCCGGGCCAGCGAAACCCGGACGCAACGAACCCTGCCCCTGCGGCAGCGGCAAGAAGTACAAGAAGTGCCACGGGGCGGCTTAGCCTGACAGGTATTACTCGTCCTTGACCACGTTCAGCTGACGGATATTCGTGGCCGGTAATTTCAGCAACGCGCGGGTCATCTCGACTCGCGCGAGCAACGCGAGTTCCGGATCGCCAATGTCGCCCAGCAGCGACTCCGCCCCCAGTCCGAGCATCTCGGCTGCATGATACGCGGCATGACGGCAACTCGCAGTCGACGGCCGAAAATCGGCGATCTCCTGATTGCCCTCGTCCGCCTTCAGCACTGCCGACAACGACGAGAATGCCTGACTGAGATAGCGCTGCGTCCCCTCCGGCATCTTCGATTCGTTCGCGATCCCGGCCATAGCTACCAGCGCGCGAACTCGCTCAGCGGGCTTCTTAATTCGCTTTAAATCAGACGCACATCGATCCAGCAGCCCACCTCGCGATTCCTGCTTCGCCTTCTTTGCGATCGCGTACAACGCCTCGATCCGATGCGAGTCCAGCCCAATGGAATCCACGTGCCCGAGTGCGGCATCCGGGTCCTTGCCGGCCTCCTCCATCACCTCCATCGCCCGCCCCATCGACGCACTCCAGCGCTGCAGCTCCACTTCGATGTTGGCTCCCTCCTCATGAAAATCCGGCGCACCGAAGGGCATAACCGAGTCCTCGGGTTCGTCCTCCGAATAACGCCCATTGGGAAACTCCTCCAGTGCGGCGCGCAGTTCGGCCGACCGCCGCAGCACCTCCTCGGCCTTTTTGGGATCCAGTGTCCGCAACCCCGGAAGCACTTCCAAAAGGTCCCGCTGCGTGTAAGTGAGCTTCAGCTTCTTGCCCTTCCCTGTGGCAAAAATCTCGATGCCATCGTCTTTCTTGCGATCCATCAGCTCCCGCACCAGTGACAACGAAGCAGAGGTCGCCAGCGACTCCGGCACCCGTTTCCACTGTCTGGCAAACGTCACCGCAAACGGACCCTGCGGCACACGCCGCCAGCCCTCCAGCGCATACCCGAACACCGTGGCCAGCCGACCGTCGGTATCAGGCAGCGCGGACATCAGCCGTCCCGCCGCGGCAAAGGGAAACTCAGTGGCCTCAGGCGACCGCGCCAGTAAGTCCACCGCGCGGTCCAGTTCCTTCTTGCCGATCAGAGTGGCCACTACGCGATCCACGGCTGTATTGCGCTCAGGCACCGCGGGCAGCACGTTGAGCCGTTCCAGCGCTTCATCAAACCGATCCAGTCCCGCCAGCGCCTCCACAATTCCCGCCTGGATCCTCCACCCGCTGCGTAACACTGCCGGGCATCGCACCGGCAACCGAGAAAGCCCCGAGTAGCACCTCGCTCCCACGGGCCTTGTCGACCACCGCCCAACTTACGCCCAGATACTTCAGCGCAATCGCCTGAACGGCCGGACTAACCGTGCTGACAGCCGCGGTCGTGGTCTCCAGAAACTCACGAGTGGAATCCGCTCCGAAACACGGGAGCAGAAAGGCCGCCAACACTATCCAGCGCATAATATGCGGTAATTATACTCGAGTTTCCGCTCTCCGGCTTCACCGAATTGAAGTTGATCGCACGCCGGGCTCCTCACGTAATGACGCCTCAAACTCCCTCGGAGTGGCGCCAGCAAAATGGCGCCAGGTCTCCACATGATAAAGTGAAGGTTTATCAATCACACCCTTATGACCCAAACGAAGAACGTCGAGGAGCTGGCCGCGATTTGTCGCACGACTCGCCGGCAAATCGTCGAGATGATCACGGCCGCCAAGTCCGGTCATCCAGGCGGTTCGTTGTCCGCTGTCGAAATCATGGTGACGCTGTACTTCGACGTGCTCCGGCACGATCCGGCGAACCCGCACTGGCCTGACCGAGACAGAATCATTCTGTCGAAAGGCCACGCGTGCCCAGTCCTTTATTCAGTGATGGCCCAGTGTGGCTACACGCCGGTCGACGAACTGAAGAACCTGCGCAAGATCGGATCCATCTACCAGGGACACCCCGACGTCCGGTTCATCCCCGCGCTCGAAGCCTCCACCGGGTCGCTCGGACAGGGCCTGTCGATCGGCATTGGCATGGCGCTCGGCACAAAGCTCGACGGCCGCCCGAGCCGTACCTATGTCATCCTCGGCGACGGTGAAATCCAGGAAGGTCAAATCTGGGAAGCCGCAATGTTCGCCCCGTATCACAAGATGGACAACATCGTCTGCATCGTCGACTACAACCGCATTCAGCTCGACGGTTTCACGAAGGACATCCTCGATCTTGAGCCGCTCACCGACAAGTGGAAAGCATTCGGCTGGCACACTCTGAGCATCGACGGACATGACATCGCCGCGCTGCAGGCCGCCTTTGCCGAAGCCGAAGCGACAAAGGGCAAGCCCACCTGCATCATTGCGAATACGGTGAAAGGCAAGGGCGTTTCCTTCATGGAAAATAACCCGAAATACCACGGCGTCGCCCCCACTCAGGACGAACTCGAAAAAGCGCTGCAGGAGATTGGCTAACATGGCGGTCCGCACGAAATACGAACTGAAGCTCGGCCCGGCCACGCGTGAAGCGTTCGGCAAGGCACTGGTAGAACTCGGTCGCGAAAACAAGGACGTTGTGGTACTCGACGCCGATTTGTCGAAATCCACCATGACCGCCGGCTTTGCTAAGGAATTTCCCGACCGCTTCGTCGAATGCGGCATCGCGGAAGCCAACATGGTGTCGATTGCGGGCGGTCTGGCGGCGGCGGGAAAGATCCCGTTTGCGTCCAGCTTCTCCTGCTTTCTTCTCAATAAAGGCTTCGAGCAGATGCGCGTCGCCGTCGCTTATCCCAACACCAATGCGAAGTTCGTCGGCACTCACAGCGGCATCAGCATCGGTGAGGACGGCCCTTCGCAGATGAGCATTGAGGACCTGGCGCTCGCCTGCGCGCTGCCTGGCTTCACCGTTATGTCACCGGCTGACGAACTGGCGACAATTGCGCTGGTGAAAGCCGCCGCTCATCACAAGGGCCCCGTATTCATCCGGGCCGGCCGCGTGAAAGTCGCCACCATCTATAGTGAGGGTCAGCAGTTCGAAATCGGCAAGGCCATCCAACTGCAGGAAGGCACTGACGTTACCCTCATTGCCCACGGCCTGATGGTCGCCGAATGCCTCAAAGCGTCCGACATCCTCGACGCCGAAGGCATCTCCGCCCGCGTCATCGACATGCACACCATCAAGCCACTCGACCGCGAAGCCATCGCCAAAGCATCTCGCGAAACGAAGGCCATCGTGGTCGCCGAAGAACATCTTGTCGACGCAGGCCTGGGCGCCCGTGTGGCGCAGGTAGTCTCAGAGGAGGCGCCCTGCCTGATGGAATACGTAGGCGTCGAAAACACGTACGCCGAATCGGGTTCCCCAGACGGTGTGTTGCAGAAATACGGACTCACCGCCGAAAAGGTTGCCGAGGCCGCTCGCAAAGCTGTACGCCGTAAGGCATAATACCTCCAGGGCGTTCGCGTTTCGCCCGTACACATGACGGAAACTCCGCAGTTCCTCAAGCGGATGATCGTTGCCTCGATCAATGCTCGGGAAGTAGAATCAGCTCGCGTCTCCCGCCTGCTTCACGATGAAGTGGGGCAGGTGCTAAGTGCCGTCGGCCTTCAAATGGACGTGCTTAAGCTGGATTACCGTGGCCAAATTCCGGAAATTACGGAGCGTATCCACGAAATGCAGAAGATGCTGGATCAGGCTGTGCAACAAGTCCGCACACTCAGCTACGATCTGAATCCCTCCATCGTCGAGCGCGCAGGTTTGCAAAGCGCCCTCGACCGTCTGGTCGGCCGATTTCGCACAGGATTTAACGGTTCCATTCGGTATTCCTATGACCCGCAAGTCCGCCTTCCTGCCGATGTAGCCAGTGTGTGGTACAAAATCGCTGAGATTGCGACAGAGAATTCTGTGCAGCACTCCGCGGCACAACGCATAGAAGTGATGATCCGGTCCACGTCGCGACAGTTCATTATGGAGATACATGACGACGGTTGCGGATTCTCCACAGAGGAGGCCGCAGACAAGGCACCCGGACTTGGACTATTGTTGATGGAGCACTATGCAGCTCAGGTTCCCATTTCGGTCGACCTGAAAAGCAAGCCTGGCAAAGGTACGGTTGTTCGTTTGTCCTGGAACCGTACCAGGAGCGGAAAGGACAGTTCCGGGCTCTAATATGAGATTCGACGTTCTTCTGGTAGACGATCACAAAATCATGCGCGATGGCATCAAAGCCATCTTTCGCCACAGCGAAGAATTCACCGTCGTAGGTGAAGCCGAGACGGGCGCCGATGCCGTTCAGATGGCCAGAAGGCTGCGTCCCGGAATCGTATTAATGGATATCGGGCTGCCTGGACTGAATGGAATCGAAGCTACAACTGAAATTCTGCGCCATTGTCCCGAAACGCGCATCATTATCCTCTCTATGTATGACGATGAGCACTCCGTCGTGAGCGCCATTCGATCCGGAGCCCGGGCATTCGTCCTGAAAAAGGCGTCGGATAATGACCTGCTCGAAGCATTGCGCACCGTCGCAAAAGGCGGATCCTACCTGAGCCCGCAAGTGTCCGACCGGCTGCTGCATCGAATCCAGCGTGGTGATCTGGAATCGAAGCAGTTGACGCCGGCGCTCGAAGGGCTGTCGCCTCGGGAGCTTCAGGTTCTCAGGCTGGTGGCTGAAGGCAAAACCAGCAAAGAGATCGCAGTGATGCTCGATCTTGGCCTGCAAACGGTACGCAGCTATCGCAAAACCATGATGAAGAAGCTCGGCGTCAACAATGTCGCCGGACTAACTCAACTGGCGCTCTCCGCGGGCCTGACGCGCTTCCCTACTCCAGGCGGCCCACCACCTGAAAACTCGGACTGAGAACTTTCCGGCCATGCCGACACTACAGGGTCAGCATGCCGCAGCGATTTCAGTATCCGCTCAGCCCGCACCTGACAGTCGCGATGTACGAGCGCGCAGAGGCCTTTCCGGCCGAACCTGCAGGTCAACAAACAGCGGCGTTTCCGGCTGGCATGCTCGCTCTTGCACTGCAGTGGCGCTGGCGTCCCGAGTATCCGGTTGTAATATTCACCGGACCGGTCGCCGGATCGCTTACCGCAGAGGACCGCGACCGTGTCTGGCGCGAATGGGAAGTCCCCGTTTACGAATTTCGCCTCGATGCGTCCGGTTCGGTCGTCGCAGAAGAATGCGACGCCCACAACGGCCTGCACCTTCGACCCGAGACTGATCCGCCCATCGGACTCGACTGGTCGAGGTGCCCGTGCGGCCTCGGCACTCCACGTCTCCCCGCTCCACGTGAAGTTGCCGAGGCCGCTCTCCACGCCGCTGCGTGAGGCCGCAACTCACCGCGCGTTAACCTGTAGTTTGAGCTTCTTCCGGCAAAGCTTCACCATTACAATGAAAGACCTGCGTTCCGAGATCCGGGGCAAGGAAACCATCAACGCTTCGCTGTCGTTTTCCATCGTCATTCTGCTGCTGTTTTCGTTCGCATTCGATCCGGACTCGGAACAAATCCAGGCCATGGCCGGCGGCCTGCTCTGGCTAGTATTCGCCTTTGCCGGCGCACTCGTAATCAACCGCAGCTTCGCCCGCGACCTTCCCAACGACTGTCTCGACGCCCTCATCGCATCGCCCATCTCCGCAGCCGCCTTATTCTTCGGCAAAGCCGTCGCCAACTTCGTCCTGCTTCTCACCATCGAACTGGTCAGCCTCCCCGTCTTCGGCCTGTTCTACAACGTGAACTGGACCCGCCAGTTCTGGTCGCTGATGCTGGTGGTGGTGCTCGCCACCTGGGGCCTTTCGGTGGTAGGCACGATCTTCAGTGCGATGACGGTCAACATGAGGTTGCGCGAGTTGATGCTGCCCATGCTGGTCTATCCCATCATGATTCCGTGCCTGATGGCCGCCATTCAGCTCAGCGCCGCTCTCATCGCTGGACGGCCAGTGGGTGAAGCTGACTTGATCTGGCTGAAACTGCTCGCCGGCTTTGATGTAATCTATACGGCACTGGCACTGACGCTGGTTGACAATCTTCTTGTGGGGTAATTATGCGCGAAAAATTGATCTACGGCACAGGCGTTTTCGCCGCTGCTCTGCTCGTTTACAACCTGTACGTCATGCTGATGAATCTGCCCGATGAGGCGGCACAGGGAGCTGTCTATCGAATCATATTCTTCCATGTTCCGGCTGCCTGGAGCTTCATGATTGGGGCTCTCGCAGCCATGGTGGCCAGCATCTTGTTTCTAGTCCGGAAAGACTTCAAATACGACGCATTTGCGGCCGCCACAACGGAAGTGATACTCGTTTTTGGAGCCATCAATCTGATCACCGGCATGATCTGGGCTCGCTATGCGTGGGGCATCTGGTGGGCCTGGGATGCCCGTCTGACTTCCATGCTGATCTCATGGCTCATGTACGGCGGCTACCTCATGCTGCGCGAGGCACTCGACGAACCGACCCAGCGAGCCCGATTCGCCGCGGTACTGTCGATACTCACCTTCCCAGGCGTCATCGTCACATGGAATGCCATCAAGTGGTGGCGTACACAGCATCCTGGTCCCGTACTTTCGATTCAGGGCAATAAGAACGGCATGGATGCGGACATGCAAAATACGCTCTACCTGAACTTTTTGGCGATCCTGCTGTTCACAGGGATCCTGATAGCTGTCCGGATGCGGCAGGAAATCCTCCGGCGTGAACTCGACGGGTTGCGCCGCGAAGCACACTCGATATAAGGAACGAGATCGGATAGAATCTCATGGACACTCGCAACTTCACATACATGTTTTACGGCTTTGCCGTGGCGTGGTTGGTTGTCGTCCTCTACGTGCTGACACTGGTGTCGCGCGAGAGAAAGCTCCGCGAAGAGATGAGGAGACTGAAGAGCATGATCGAAACGGGAGATCGCCGATAAATGAAGCGCCGTGAATTATTGACAGGTGCCGCCCTCGCGGCTGCGTTGCCAGCGCGCCACCTGGCGGCCCAGAATGCCGCCGCACGCGCCACGCGCGCCACACCGTCGCCGAAGATTAAAGACGTGCAGGTCATCACCTGCCAGCCTGCCGGTGTACGCCTGATCGTCGTCAAGGTCATCACCGACCAGGACGGCCTCTACGGCTACGGCTGCGGTACCTTCACCCAGCGCGCGGACCTGGTGCCAATCGCCGTCGAGAACTACCTCAAGCCGTTCCTCATCGGCAAGCCCGCGGACCGCATCGACGATCTGTGGCAGGCGATGTACAACAGCTCCTACTGGCGCAACGGCCCCGTGCTCAACAACGCCATCAGTGGCGTCGACCAGGCGCTGTGGGACATCAAGGGCCGACAGGCCAACATGCCTGTGTACCAGCTGCTCGGAGGCAAGGTGCGCGAGGCTGCCGATACCTACGTCCATGCCAGCGGCGCCGAGATTCCCCAGGTCATCGACCAGGTGAAGAAGTTCATGGCAGAGGGCTACCGTCATGTGCGCGTGCAGGTCGGCGTCCCCGGCATGGCAGGCTACGGCTCCGGCCGCGGCGAGGCGCGTGTCGCGTCGCTGCACACCGCGCCAGTCTTCGAACCGTCTGCCTACATCCGCCGCACGCTGAAGCTGTTCGAGGCCTGCCGAACCCAGCTCGGCGAAGAGATCGAATTGTGCCACGACGTCCACGAGCGCATCACGCCGACGCAGGCAGTGCAGATGTGTAAGGACGTGGAGAAGTTCAAGCTGTTCTTCTTCGAAGATCCCCTGTCGCCCGAAGACATCGCGTGGTTCCGGCTCATTCGCCAGCAATGCACCACGCCGATCGCCATGGGCGAGTTGTTCAACAGCCCGCACGAATGGTCGCCGCTGATCGCCGAGCGCCTGATCGATTTCATCCGCGTCCACGTATCCCAGGCAGGCGGCCTCACGCCTTGCCGCAAGATGGCAATCATGGCCGAGCACTTCGGCGTACGCACCGCATGGCACGGGCCAGGCGACGTTTCGCCGGTCGGACACATGGCAAACGTAACGCTCGACGTGGCCAGCTACAACTTCGGCATCCAGGAATACTCGTTCTTCAACGCGCAAACCCGCGAGATCTTCGACGGCGTGCCCGAAGGGAAGGACGGCTATATGTGGGTCAGCGAGAAGCCGGGCTGGGGCATCGAGATCAACGAGGCCGCGGCAAAGAAGTATCCATTCCGCGACGGCGGCCGTGACGGTCGCAATCTGAACGGCGGCTGGGGCGAAGTCCGCAAGCGCGACGGTCAGATCATCAAGCAGTAATCACTCTGGTTTCGGTTTCGCCGCTGCCGGTTTCAAAACCGCCGGCAGCGTCGAACCACTCAATGCGTAGCTCGACACAAGGCTCGCGTTCCCGTCCTTGTCCACCGCACGAATCCCGATCACCACATCGTCAATCGAAAAATCCTTCAGGGCGTATTCCTTGACGTTGCCAACAAAGATCGCCCGTTCCCACAGCGGGTTCGTCGTCGACCGGATCATTACTTCGTAGCCGACCACGTCAACATCCGGGCTCGGCAACCAGCGCAGCGCGGCATCGTAGCCGCTCTTCCCGCGCCCCAGCAGCCCACGCCGCGCACCCGCGTCTTTACCCGACGCGACCGTCCAGTTCGTCTGCGGAGCCACCGGCGCGTTCGCCAGCGACACCAGCACAGCGGCGTTCACCCTGGCCACGCGCGTGTTGTACGGTACCGACACATGCTCGAACGTGTCCGTGACGGTGTGCTGATGCGAATAGTCCTCGCTCGCCGTGGTAAACCGCACCGCGCCGAAACCATTGTTCGCGAAGGGAGTATGATCGCCACCCCGCGCAAACCGGTCCTGCCGCAACACCAGGTCGACTTTCATCGACGGCACATACCGCTCGCCCACTTCCTTGGCGTAGGCGGCAACCGCGCGAGGCAGCGAGTCCTCCGGCCCAGCCGAGAACAGCCGCACCACACTGCTCGCCGACCGTCCGTTCCCCGCGACCTCATTGCCAATGATGTCGTTGTTCAGCACGGCCTCAATCAGTTGCTTCTTCTCTTTCGCTTCCTTTGCATAAGCGCCGCTCCCCACCATGCCAATCTCCTCGCCCGCGAACGTCACAAACAGGATGCTCTTGTCGAACTCGTACCCGCTCATCACCCGAGCCAGTTCCATCACAGCCGCCACGCCCGACCCGTCATCGTTCACGCCAGGAGCCTTAAAGTCCGGCTCGGCCATCTTCACAGGGTCGACATCAGGCCGCACCTCATCTTCAGGCGTCAGCGACAACATCGCCCGAGCCTCGGCCTCCAGCATTCCGTCTTTCACGGCAGTCGCGATCCGCTGCTCAAGAGTTGGCTTCGATTTGGCGACCAGGACGATCGTGTCGTAATGCGCCGAAACGATAATGTACCGGTCCTTGTGCACCGTTCCCGGCAGCATCGCGACAACATTATTCACCTGCACATCACGCGCGACCCGAGGACCCTTCTTCACGTCGAACGCATGCAGCGACACCTGCAGCCGGGGGCTGTAGCCCTTGAACTCACCTTCAATCCATCGCTGAGCCGCACCGATACCTCGGGTAGGATGATCCTGCCCAGACAAAACGAAGCGAGTTCCAAAGCTCTCCAGTTTGCGCAGCGTAGCCGCAATGCGCTGCTCGGACACCCCGTCGACAATTCGCTGGATAGTGGGATTCAGGCGGGAAGCGGGCTGTTGCGCATGCATCAACCCGCTGAGGAAAAGAAGCAGAATCGGGGATCTCACGATCCCGACAGTTTAGCGCGCAGCCCGGGACGACTGCGGATGAAACCAGTAGCGATGCACCGGAAGCGGCATCGGCGAGTCCGCGCCCTTCACGCTTTTCCAGATGATTTCGTTCAGCGCAAACATCGGCGCCTCATCCACTTCATCCAGATTCATCGCCAGCGATTCCTTCGCGCCCCACGCCGTCGCCGTGTTCGTCTCATTCACATCGATCATCGGCGTCACGTGCGTGTACGCACTCAGATCCGCCTTCGTACCGAACGCGTTATACATCGGCATCGCCGCAGCATCGAACTGGCTCATCGGCGGCAGACCCAGCAACAACTGCATGGTGCGCAGCATGCCGCTCGTCGTGTACAGCGTGCTGTCGACAGTCCCCCGCTTGATATACGGGCTGATCACCAGGCCCACGGTGCGCCGCGCGTCCACATGGTCTGAGCCATCCTGCGCGTCGTCTTCAATGATGAAGATCGCCGTCTCCGGCCAGTACCTGCTGTGCGTCACGCGATCCACCAGCATGCCCACTGCGTAGTCATTATTGGCGACCATGGCACTGGGCGTCCGCGCACCCGGCCGTGTCCCCTGCGTGTGATTCTCCGCCAGGCTCATCACAATCATGTTCGGCAAACGCTTCGACGGGTCCTTCACCTCGTAATTCTTTTCAAATTCGTCGAATTCCGCAATAAACGCCTTCACATTATCCGTGTCCCGCATGCCCGGCAGCTTAAACATCGGCGCCACATGCCCCACCAGCGCCGCGATTCCCGGAATCGCTTCCATCCTGGTGGAATCGCTCGACCGCGTCGTGTACTCACCATAGGAGCGATATGTCAGCCCCTTGCGCCGGGCAAGCTCCCACATGTTCCCGCCCGGTGGCAGGTTCGCCAGCGTGTACGAAGCCTTGCTGTGCCCGCCATACGTCAGCGGCCACAGCTTCTCGTTATAGTCGGTGGCATACGCCGAGTTCGACCACGAATGCCCATCCACGCTGACCTCGCCATCGCAGTAAAGGTTGTCGAACAGCACATACTGATCCGCAATCGCGTGCCCGTTCGGCGTCACGTTCTTACCAAAGATAGCGATCCTCGGATCGCCATTTCCCTTCGGCATATCGCCCATCACCTGGTCATACGTCCGATTTTCGCGAATAATGTAAATCACGTGCTTAATCGGCGATCCCACACCCACATCGCGAGGCACAATCGATTCGCCCCCCGGAGCTTTCGCCCGCGCCAGAAACTCATCCTTGTAAGGCGTATTCTCATACACCTGCTTCGTCCAGGCCTTGATGTCGCTGCGCAGGTTCCCCAGCCCAATCATCTGCACCGTCCCCTTCTGCAGGCTCTTCACCGATCCGCGCCCCTCGTCCTTGCCATCTGCCGCCAGCGGACTGTGCGGCCCGCGCTCATCGGAATAGCTGCCGAGCCCCTTGCTGTTCCCCACATACAGC
>JAWXCM010000053.1:0-21738 GCA_034408745.1 Bryobacteraceae bacterium | reverse complement strand
GTGCCAGGTCGGGGCTGAGGAGCGGGGCAAGGCAGGTGCGTCGTACGATGCGATTCTGGCGGCGTACTACCCTGGCACGACGGCGGGAATCGCGGCCAGCGGGCTGCGCTGGAGGCGGGGTCGCGGGGAGCGGGTGGACCTGTTCGCGTCCACCGACGCCGAGTTGCGCGAGTTGTCGCCGGTGGCGGACCGGGCGATTGGCGAGGCGGAGCGGCTGACGGGACTGCGAGTCGCCGCGCGGCCGAGGGTTCGGGCGTATCCCACGCTGCCGGTGTACCGCGATGCGACGGGCGACGGCGGATCGGTGGCGGGCACTACGTCTGGTCTGCTGATCCGGCTCCAGCCGCTGAGTGCGCTGCGGTCGCGCGGGGCGCTGCACTCGACGCTGCTGCATGAGATGCTGCATGTGCTGATCGAAGCCAACGCCCGGCCCGATATCCCGGTGTGGTTTCGCGAGGGTCTGGCGCAGCACCTGGGGGGCTCGACGCGCTCGCCGCGGGTTACGGCGCTGGCGCGGCGGTATGGGGCTGCTGTGCTCCTGGGATGGCTGAGGACTGGCCTTCCGCAAGCTGCCGCACAAAGCGGGCGAACGCGGTAAGGGTCGCGAGCGCGATCAGGTAGGCGAGTCCGAATCGGACAACCATGCTCGCGGTCTGCGCGGCCATGGAGGAAAGCTCGGGTACCCAGCGCACCAGCCACGCCGGGATCACGTACACGCCCAGGGTGAGAACAGCCCAGGCGCACCAATACTGCCACGTGCGCAGCAGCACCGACGAACCCATGAGCACGATGGGCAGCGTCGTGGCCATGAGCGCGAGCGTGACGGCCCGCAGCAGCCACGGATAGATCCATCGGTACTGTGCGGCCCAGTGGTTCAGAGGCACCGACCAGGACGGCAGCAGGGACATCAGGATCGTTAGTGTCATGATGCTCAGAACGAACCCAAGCGCCCGCCAGACGCTCCCGCCGAAAACGATCCACACCAGCCCGGTGAGCCCGGCCACAATGCCGAGCGCCAGCAGGAAGGACAGGATCAGGTCACCCGGATCGCGCTCCGAGACCCCGAGCCAGATCCACACAAGCCACATTACGAACGGGTATCCGGCCAGCAGAATCAGCCATCGCAGCCAGCGTTTCATCTACCGGACCTCCAGGGTACGACTGTCGGACGTGGCGAAGATGCCGGGCTGATACATTGGCTCGACCCGCGCGGGCGGGATGCGGAACCGGCCCGCATTTACTACCTTCAGCAGGTAGCTCTGCTCGCTTTCGCCTTTCGGGAACCAGTGCTGGAACAGCGCCATCCGGTCGTCATGGAACTCGCGGCGGGAGAACCAACGTGCCCACCATTTGGGCTTCTCGGTTAATTCGTACAGGTCGTCGCGCGGGATGAACTCGGTGCCCGCCGGGATGGGGTCTTCGGTGATGACGTAGTTCCAGTCGCTGCCCTTCACCACCAGCCGGACGGCGATAATATCGCCCTTCTGCACCGTATCGCCGAGCGGGGTCAGGGTATGTACCACCTTGTCGCCCTTCTTCTCCGGCACCAGGCGGAAGTACTCGCGCGTGATGGCGAGCGAGCCGCTGCCGGTGCTGGAGATCTTGTCGGCGGTGTTGTAGTAGTTGGTCTGCGCGCTCCAGTAGAGGCGGCCCTTACCCGATTTGGTGACGCGCACGTTGGCGGCCTGATCGCCGGGGACTTTCAGCGTCCAGGGCTCGGGCGAGTTGAACTGTTTCGAGCCGAGCGGAGTGCCGTTCAGCGTAACGGTCGACGTGAAGTCGGGCTGGAGTTCCTTGCTGACCTTCAGGTAGTCGGTGAGGCCGAAGATGACCATGGCGGTCTGCTTGGTCGACGACCAGTAATAGCCCTGGTTCCGGTGCGACATGAGGTAAAACGCCGCTTTGGGCAGAAGCGGCGAATCCGGAGCCTGGGCGCTAAGAAATTTCAGCGCAAATGCCGTGGCTTCAGCGTTCGTATTGACGCCGATTTCCAGCAGCGGGTCGTCTTTCATTTCCCAGTACACTTCCACATCGGATGTTTTGGCGTCGCTCTGCAGGCGGCTCGCCAATTCGGTTTTCCGTGTTGGATCGCTTACTGCCAAACCGAGAAGTGCCACACCATATGGCGACAATTTGTCTCGTTTTTCCCATACCGCGTCGGTCAGGACGGGGTCGGGCTGACCGGCGGTTGCCAGCGCGTAGGCGACGTAGGCGCGGAGATCGGGCGCAGGCTGCTTCTTCTGTTTGGGCAGCTCGGCTTTCAGCCACTCGATGGCTTTGGACAGGGCGTCGTCTTTGATCTGATACCCGGCGGCCTTTGCCTGCCCCAGACCTGCTACCACGTAGGCGGTCATGAATGGCGAGCTGTCGTCGGCCTGCCACCATCCCCATCCGCCGTCTTCGTGCTGGTAGCTGTAAAGGCGCTCGATTCCGGCACGCGTCTTGCGCACCAGGTCGGCCTCGTCGATGTTGGCTTTGATGTTCAGGGCTTTGGTGGCCTGGGAGACGATCACGTTGGGCAGGAAGCTCGACATGGTCTGCTCCGTACAGCCGTAGGGGAACGTGATCAGGTAGTCGAGCGCGGAGAACAGGGTGCCGGCGACCGACGGGCTGACGGTGATCTCGACGATGCGGCTGGCCGGGTTCGATTCGGTGGGAAACGCGAGTTGCGCTTCCGCCGCATCGCCGGAATCGATGACGCCGGAGCGGGACTGGCTCTGCTTCACGCCGTATGGATTCACGGGAATGGTGAGCTCCATGGCGTCGGACTCTTCGTCGGTCAGGGCTTTGCTGAGCAGGACAGCCTGTCCGGGCGCGGTGGCCTTCAGGCGGTAGAGCACCTGCTGGACGCCTCGAGACGGGACGGTGATGTCGCGCGTGCCGCCGTCGATCAGCTCCACGCCTTTGGCTTCGAGCGAGACGCGCACTGTTTTCTCGGTGGCCAGGTAGTTCTGCACGATGGCGGCTACGGTCATTTCGTCACCCTGCATGAAGAAGCGTGGGGCGGTGAGGCGGAGGATCAGGTTCTTGCGGACGATGGTGCGCTCGACGGCGCTGCCGACGCGTGTGTCGGCGGTGATGCCGCGGGCGGTGGCTCGCCAGGTGGTGAGGGAATCGGGGTACTCCACCGGCACTTCGGCGCGGCCCTGCGCGTTGGTGCGCACGTCGGCGATCCACTGGATGGTGTCCGGGAATGCCTTGCGTACTCGCGGGTCGACGAACTTTTCGGGTTTGATCTGGGCTCGGCGGTCGGTGCGCAGCGCGGTCAGCTGCATGCGGCGTTTGCCGGAGGAGCCGTAGAAGTTGTAGTTGATCGACGTAGTGGTCTGCACGGACGAATAGCGACGTCCATAGAAGAACTGCGTCATGTCCTGTGTCGATTCGCGGTGGATCGCGTAGATCGCCTCGTCTACCACGCCGAGGCTGAACTCGGCGGCGACGGGCCGTCCGGTGGAGTCTTTGGCCTCAATGGTGTACTGCCCCTTTTCACCGGGTTTGAATTGTGATTTGGACGGCTTCACCGACACGTCGAGCTTCTGCTCCACGGGCGGCACGCGCAGGCTCTTTGAGCCCTGGAAGCTCTGGCCGTCGCGCACGAACGTCGCGTTCACATAGATGTTGGGGACGTAACCGGCCTCAATAGGGAGCTCCATGGTGACGGTCGGCGACTTCGCATCGATCAGTTTGGTGAACACGATGCCCTTGCTCTCCGCAGTGATCCAGAGCGAGGCTTGCGGGACTCCGGTGACGATGAGGAGCTTCGCGGTCTCGCCCGCTTTGTACGACTTCTTGTCGGGGATGATGTCGACACGCTGCTGCCGGCCCCAGTCCCATCCACCGCCGCCGACCCACAGGTACGCAGTGTCCGATGCTTCGCGGCCGTCGTTGTCTTTTGCGGTCACCTCTGCGTGGAGCGAGCCGCCGGTCACCTTGACCGTCGCCGAGCCGTTGCCGGAGGCGTCGGTGCGTCCTGACGCTGTTGCGACCGTCTGATCCTTGCGCTGCAGCTCGACCGTGAAGGGGAGATTGCCGACGGGGTTGCCGTCGTAGTCTTTCGTTTCGACCTTGATACGCGCCTGTTCGCCGGAATCGTAGACGTACTTGTCGGGCTCGGCGTGAACGTAGAAGCGGGCACGTGTGGCGATGGCCCATCCGGCGCCGGAGATCTCGCGACCGGCTTCGTCGGTGACGCGGGCTTCGATGCGGTAGCGCAGATCGTGCTTTGCCTTCTCGGCAGGGAACTCGATGTTCAGGTTGCCGTTGGCGTCGAGCTGGCCGGATTCCTCAAGCACCTGCTCATTGCCCATGTACTGCTCACCCTCTTCGGACGGCTGTTCGTCCGCGCCCTCTTCTTCGTACCAGGGCAGCCAGTACCTGGATCGATGCACCACGTACTTCAGCTTCGCGCCGGGCACGGGCTCGCCGAAGTAGTAGCGAGCGTTGATGGTGGCCTTTACGATGTCGCCCTGCAGGACGCGCGGGGTCGACGTGGTGACGCGGACTTCGTACTCGGGCTTGCGGTACTCCTCGACGTGAAAGCCAGTGTTTCCGATGTAGTTCTCGCCGCTTCGGACGCTCAGGCTGTAGTAGCCGAGAGGGGCGGTCGGCGAGAGCGTCAGGTCGCTGTGGATGGTCCCGGCGGCGTTGGGCGTGAGGGACTTGTTGACCACCGTCTTGCCCTCGGGGTCTTCCACCACCACATTGACGGGCGTGTTGGGAGGCAGCTCCCAGCTGAGGGAGCGCTGTCGGCGAAGGACGGCTCGGAAGTGGACGTCGTGGCCGGGGCGGTAGACGGGCCGGTCCGTGTAGGCGTAGGCGGTGACGGACTGGGCGGCATCGGACTGACGCAGCTGCCATTCGTTGATGGCGATGGGCGCGATGTCCGGACCCTTGTGGGCCAGCAGCATCAGGCTGCGGTCGACTCCTTCGGGCGTGGGCGTAGTGTTGGGCGCGGCAGTCAGTTTCACGGCTGCGAAGCCGCTGGCGTCGGATTTCGAGCGGACAACTTCCTGGCGGTTCATCCACCCGACCACCTCCACGTCGGGTCGCGGCTGGCCGGTCTTGCGGTCGACCACGCGGGCCATGATCTCGCCCTCGCCGGTCTTGGTGATCAGGATCAGATCCGACACGCAGACGATGGTGTAGGCCTGCAGTTTGCCGTCGGTGGCTTCGACGAGGTAGACGCCCGGCTCTTTGACGTCGACCGGCACCTGGCTCGATTCCCACGGGTTCGCGACCTGGTGGGGCTGCTCCCAGGTAGAGACGAGCTGCTGCTGATTCAACACCGGGACGGCGGCGTATTCGGTGACCGCCGGGGTGGTGCCTTTGGCCACAGGCGCGGGCTCAGAGGTGCGCAGCAGCGAGTCGCGGATGGCGATGCGGTTCGGCTGCGTGTACTGGCGACGCACGATGTTTCGCAGCGCGGTGCGCGACTGGTGCTTCCAGCCATGCCATTTCTCGAGGACGGTGAGCGCCTGGGGCGGACGGTGGGACTGGCCGCCGAACTGGTTGGGGTCTTCGAGCTCGCGGAAGAAGCGGAGCGGGTCGCGGACCTTGTAGACGCGGAACTGCAGCTTCCGGAAGCCCGTCCCGCTGAGTCGGACCTTTGGCTTTTCGCCGCTGCCGTACGTGCGGTCCGTGCTGAGGGTGAAGAACGTCCCTGCCTCATCGCGTTGCGCAATCGCGGGCGCGACGATGAGCGCGAGGAAGAGAACGGCCGGTACGGCGAGGCGTCGCATGATGTCAGATGTCCTGTCTCAATATATTCCAGCGGTACACGCCGAGGAAATTGGAATTTCCAGGGAATGGCCGCCATTTTGGCAATTCATGCCGCTGTAATTCGTCGACGGTGGGGCGGCGGATCTCGCCTTTCCATTCGCCGTCGGGTCCGGTGTGGTAGCAGACGCGGTCTTTGTCGCACACGATCATGACGTGCCATGGCGATTTCTGGTCGGACTGGCGGAAGAACAGAAGGTCGCCTTTAGTGGCGCGGCGCACGTCGCGGCTGATGGGGTGGGTGTTGAAGCGGGCGAGCGTCTCGGCGTCAGCGAACTCCGCGTAGTCGGACGGTGTGCGGAAGATCTTCGGGCCGAGCGGCGTGAAGGGGAACTGGTATTTGGTCACCGTGCGGCCTTCGTAGCCTCGGAGTGCTTCGCGGTAGCAGTGGCGGACGAATGCGGAGCAGTCGGTGATGCCGGCGGGCGCGGCCTCGACCGCGAGCGCGATGGCGGTGAAGTTGTCGACGAAGGCGGCGACGTCCAGGGGATCGTTGAGGCGCAGGAAATCGGGCGTGCCGTCTCCGAAGCGGTCGGTCCAGACTGGCTTCGTTTCGATGGTGGCTCTCACGGGTCGCTGGTTAGGGACGGTAGCTTCGAGGATCGCTTTGCCAGGCACGATTCCCGCAACCAGGCGCGGGCCGTCCAGATGGGCCGAGTGGGGGCCTTCGACTACGGCGAGGCGGGCATCGGGCCGGTTGGTGTTGATGGTGGCGAAGCTGAAGCCATCGGCCGGCAGCGTCGACTGGCTGAGTTGCAGTGTGAGTTTCGGGCCGCCACCACCGCAGGCGGTGAGGAGCAGGCACGATACAACAGAAAGCCGCGTCACCGCTGTTCAGCGTAGCGCACGTGGGCCGGGAAAGCGCATTCGCGCACACGCGGGTCAGGAGCGATAGAATTCTAAGCAGCGTCCATGCGGGACGAGTGGAGTCGTGTGCTCTGTAAGCTGACATTTCTCACCCTTGCCGGAATCGCTTGTTTGACTGCGGTTGAGTTCAATCGCGACGTGCGTCCGATCCTGTCTGACAAGTGCTTTGCATGTCACGGGCCGGACGCGGCGGCGAAGAAGATTCCGTTCCGGCTCGACCGGGAGGCGGACGCTCGGGCGAAGCTGCCGGCGGTGGCGGAGCGGATCACGGCGTCGAAAGCATCGCTGAAGATGCCTCCGGTTTACTCCGGGATGAAGCTCAGCGATGCGGAAATCGCGACGCTGAAGGCCTGGGTCGACGAAGGCGGCAAGTGGCAGAAGCACTGGTCTTTTATCCCGCCGGAGCGGAAGGCGCTTCCCCGCCCCGCTCGCAATCCCATCGACGCGTTTGTGCTGGCGGCGTTGGACGGCAAAGGGCTGAAGCCGTCGCCTGCTGCGTCGCGGGAGACGCTGATTCGTCGGGTGACGCTCGACATTACGGGTCTGCCGCCGACTCCGGGGGAGATCGACGCGTTCGTCGCGGACAAGTCGCCGAATGCTTATGAGAAGGTGGTCGACCGGCTGCTGGCCTCTCCGAGCTATGGGGAGCGGATGGCGGTTCGGTGGCTCGACGCTGCGCGCTATGCCGACACAAACGGGTATCAGTTCGACGGCGAGCGGGTGATGTGGCGCTGGCGCGACTGGGTGATCGAGGCATTTAACCGCAATCAGCCATTCGATCAGTTCGCAGTGGAGCAGCTGGCGGGCGATTTGTTGCCGAATGCCACGCTCGCACAGAAAATCGCCACGGGTTTTAGCCGAAATCACCGGGCAAATACGGAAGACGGCATTGTGGCCGAAGAGTACGCGGTGGAGTATGTGGTGGATCGCGTGGAGACGGCGTCCACTGTTTTCATTGGCCTGACCATGGGTTGCGCACGATGCCACAACCACAAATACGATTCCCTGACGCAGAAGGATTTCTATTCGATGTTTGCGTATTTCAACAACGTGCCGGAATCGGGGCGCGCGATGAAATACGGAAATTCGCCGCCGCTGGTACCGGCTCCGACGGCCGATCAACAGTCGGCGTTGCAGGTCTGGAGACCGGGATTCGGGGTCGAGAGCAGTACATAAAGGCTCGGGCAAGGGACATTGAGGAGGCCCAGCGGAAGTGGGAAGCCACTGCACCAAAGGCGTGGTGGCACCCGGAGAGCGGGCTGGTGAAGTCCTTCTACCCAGGCCGCGAGACAGTGTTCGACGGCGTGAAGCAGATTGACGGCGCCAAGGCGGGCGATTTCGACATCGACGAGCCGTTCACGCTGGCGGCGCGTGTGTATTCCGACGTGGTGCCCGACGGCAGTGTGATGTCGCGGATGACGGACACGCCTAAGGGTAAGGGTTACGGGGTGCACATGGACAAAGGCAAGATTCATGTGAACCTCACCAGCACGTGGGAGAGCGACGCGATCCGCGTGGAGACCGTGCAGACTCTGGCTCCGAAGCGCTGGTATCACGTCGCGATGACGTACGACGGCACGGTGTCAGCCGCCGGCGTGAAGGTCTACATCGACGGCAAACCCGCGGAGGTCAAGGTGCTGATGGACACCCTGTACCGTCCGTTCCGCAATGCCGGCAAGCAGTTCAAGGAGCCGTTCCGTATCGGGGCGGGCTGGGGCAAGGAGCGGCGATTCCGAGGCCACATCGACGACGTGCTGCTGTACAACCGCGTGCTGAATACGGCCGAGGTTGAGGCTATGTCGCTGGAATCGACGATTGCGGAGATCGCCGCAAAGCCCGAGTCGAAGCGGTCCCAGGCGGAACGCAACGCGCTGCGCTGGTTTTATCTGGAGAAAGCGGCTGAACCGGATGTACGTCCGTCGTGGGCGAAGCTAACCGAGCTTCAACGCCAGCGGGAGGCGCTGGAGCGCACGTTCCCGAGCGTGATGGTGATGGCCGAAAAGCCGGTACCGGAACCGACGCATCTGCTGCTTCGTGGCGCTTATGACAAGCCCGGCCCGGTGGTGGAGCGGAGTGTTCCGGGTGTCCTGAATCCGCTGCCACAGGGCATGAAGAACGACCGGCTGGCGCTGGCGAAATGGGTTGTGGATCCGGCGAATCCGCTCACCGCGCGCGTGACCGTGAATCGATTTTGGCAGATGTTCTACGGCATCGGCCTGGTGAAGACGACCGAAGATTTCGGTGTGCAGGGCGAGTACCCGTCGAACCCCGATCTGCTGGACTGGGTTGCCGCCGAGTTCGTGCGCACCGGCTGGGATGTGAAGGGTCTTGTGAAGCTGATGGTCACCAGCGACACGTACCGGCAGGCTTCCGACGCGTCGCCTGAGATGATGCAGCGCGATCCGGACAACCGGATGCTGGCTCGCGGGCCTCGGCACCGGCTGCCTCCAGAGATGGTGCGGGATCAGGCGCTGGCCGCCGCCGGGCTGCTGACGAACAAGATCGGCGGACCGTCCGTGAAGCCGTATCAGCCCGCGGGTCTGTGGAAAGAACAGTCGATGCAGGACATGGATTACGTGCAGAGCAAGGGGCCGGATCTTTACCGTCGCAGCATGTACACGTTCTGGAAGCGCACCATTCCGCCGCCCATGATGATGAACTTCGACGCGGCGAATCGTGAGGCCTGCGTGGTGCGTGAGTCGCGCACGAACACCCCGCTGCAGGCGCTGAATCTGATGAACGATGTCACGTTCCTTGAGGCGGCCAGGTTCATTGGACAGCGCATGATGAAGGAAGGCGGCGCGGACATGGACTCGCGGCTGCGGTATGGATTTCGGCTGCTGACGGCTCGCGCGCCGAAGCCTGTGGAGATGGATGTGTTGCGCGGGAATCTTCAGTATCACCGCGATTACTTCAGCAGCGATGCGGCCCGTGCGAACGATTTGCTGAAGCATGGCGACTCGCCCGCCGACCCCGCGCTGGACGCGAAAGAACTGGCGGCCTATGCCTCCGTCGCGAGCCTGATGCTGAATATGGACGAGGTAGTTAGCAAACCATGAACCCTGTCGAACATCGCCGCTTGTTGCTGACGCGGCGGCACTTCTTTGGACGTACAGCGACGGGGATCGGGGCGGCTGCTCTGGGCTCGCTGATGGCGCAGGAATCCCCGCTGCCGCATCATGCACCGAAGGCGAAGCGGGTGATCTATCTCTTCCAGCACGGCGCGCCTTCGCAGCTGGATCTGTTCGACTACAAGCCGCGGCTGAAGACGCAGCGTGGTGTCGAACTCCCCGACTCCGTGCGTCAGGGCCAGCGGCTGACGGGCATGACGGCGTTCCAGGACAAGTTCCCAACCGCGCCGACTGTGTTTCAGTTTGCGCAGCATGGCAAGTCGGGCATGTGGCTGAGTGAGCTGCTGCCGCATACGGCGAAGGTCGCCGATGACATCGCGGTGATCCGGTCGATGCAGACCGAAGCCATCAACCATGACCCCGCGGTGACGTTCTTTCAGACGGGCTTTCAGCTTGCCGGGCGGCCCAGCATTGGGTCGTGGATCTCCTACGGGCTCGGCACGGAGAACAAGGATCTGCCAGCGTTTGTGGTGATGGTGTCGCAGGGGACGGGCAATGCGCAGGCGCTGGCCGACCGGGCGTGGGGAAGCGGCTTTTTGCCGACCCGATTCCAGGGCGTGAAGTTCCGCTCCGGCGCCGATCCGGTGCTGTATCTGTCGAACCCGAAGGGCTATTCGGGCGAGGCTCGGCGACGCTTTCTGGACGACCTGGCGAAGCTGAACGCGATTGAAGAGAAGCAGGTGCAGGACCCCGACATCTCGGCGCGAATCGCTCAGTATGAGATGGCGTACCGGATGCAGTCGTCTGTACCGGAGCTGGCGGATTTGTCGTCAGAGCCAGCGTCGACGTTTGAGATGTATGGGCCGGATTCGCGCAAGCCGGGGTCGTATGCGGCGAATTGCATTCTGGCTCGGCGGCTGGCCGAGCGCGGCGTGCGGTTCATTCAGTTGTTCCATCGTGGCTGGGATCAGCATGGGAATCTGCCACGCGAGATCAGGCAGCAGTGCCAGCAGACGGACCAGCCCTCGGCGGCGCTGATCCAGGATTTGAAGCAGCGGGGGATGCTCGACGACACGCTGGTGGTGTGGGGTGGCGAGTTTGGGCGCACGGTGTATTCGCAGGGCACGCTGACCGAGACGAATTACGGTCGAGACCATCATCCGCGGTGCTTCAGCATGTGGGCCGCGGGCGGCGGAATCAAGGGCGGCACGGTGTACGGCGAGACCGACGATTTCAGCTACAACGTGGTGCAGGACCCTGTCGACGTGCATGATCTGCACGCGACCATTTTGCACAATCTGGGCGTGGATCATCTGAAGCTTACGTACAAATATCAGGGTCGACACTTCCGGCTGACCGACGTGAAGGGCAACGTGGTTCGCGGGCTGTTGAGCTGAAAAATCAGAGCACTTCATCACGCCAGGTATGATGAAGAAAAATGCTATCCTCCCGTCTTGTTTTACTCTTTGCGGGCTCGGTGTGTGCACTCCTGCTGACCGGTTGCGGCAGCGATGGAGGGGTGAACGCGGCAAAGTCCACCGAACTGAAGGGTGCTGGCGCCACTTTCCCTGAACTCGCTTACTCGAAGTGGATCTCCGACTATAAGCACGAGCATCCGACGATGAATATCAGTTATGCTCCGGTGGGGTCGACTGCCGGGGTCCAGCAGCTTGCCGAGGGCAAGGTGGATTTCGCCGCCACCGATGTGCCGCTGAGCGATGCCGAAATGGCGAAGCATCCCGGCAAGGTCCTGCATTTCCCCACGCTGGTGGGCGCGGTAGTTCCCATCTACAACCTGCCCGACGTGAAAGGCGACGTGAACTTCACCGCCGACGTGCTGGCTGGAATTCTGCTCGGCAAGATCAGGAGCTGGTCCGATCCGGCAATCAAGCACATCAACAGCAAGGTCGAACTGCCGTCGACAGCGATTCGAGTGGTTCATCGAGCGCCTGGGAGTGGCACCACGTACGTGCTCACGGATTTCCTGGTGAAGAGCAGCCCCGCATGGAAGAGCAAGATGGGCGAGGGTCCGACGATGAAGTGGCCGGTGGGCGACGAGGCCGCCAGCAACGAGGCCGTGGCTGAGGCCGTAGCCAAAACTCCCGGCTCATTCGGATACGTCGAACTGAATTACGCCGTGCGCAACAAGCTGGCGTTTGGAGCTGTGAAGAACGAGGCGGGCGATTTCGTGAAGGCCACGTTTGAGAGCCTCGGCGCTGCCACCGATTCGGTGAAAACCATGCCTGCCGACCTTCGCGCAATGGCGACGAACGGCCCGGAGAAGAAGGCTTATCCGCTGGCCAACTTTACCTATCTCATCGTGCCGACAAAGATCGCCGACAGCACGAAGCGCGATGCCATGAAGAAGTTTCTGGGATGGGTCTACGACAAGGATGCAGGCCAGAAGTCGGCGCTTGCGCTGGAGTACAACATCCTGCCGTTGCCCGTTCTGGACAGCGCGCGGGCGCAGGTTGACAAAATTCAGTAGAAGCGATGCGGAATGGCTGAAGCTGCACGGTCGCTACGTCGCTACCGGCAGCTTTTCAGTCGGCCTCGCGAAATCGGAGCAAGAGCTGGTAAGCTCGCTGCGGCTGGCGGGACATTTCCTCAGTGTTGAAACCCTCGCTGAGGAACTCGCTGAAGCCGGGGAGGTTTTGTTCGGTGAAACCGGAGAGGTTGGTGAATCCCATGGACCAGTTCGGGAACTGCCGCGTTGCTCGATGGCCGGTTAATATCACCTTTGGAGGGTTGTGGCGTGAATCGCGCGCGATCTTCTCGAACAGGGCGTCCACAATATTCTCATCGCCCTCCAGGACCTGCAGGAAGGTAGCGCTCCTGTAGAGAAGCATGCCCGTGACTGCAAGACGTTCGTTATCGTTCCGTGCCTGAACCAGCAGGGCCGTGAGATCCCGGTCCGTCATGGGCCGAGTCGCCAGGCTGGTATACACAAGGTAATAGATACCTAAGTCAGTCATTGCGTTCCACCAGGTGCGCGGTCAGCGCCCCATCCATCCGCCGTCGATCACCAAAATCTCGCCGTTCACGTAATTCGATGCGGCAGAGGCGAGGTACACGATGGCGCCCTTGAAGTCCTCGGGCTCACCATAACGGCCTGCGGGAATGCGCGCCAGAATCGAGGCGTTGCGCACCGGATCGGCACGCAGGGCGGCGGTGTTGTCTGTCGCGACGTAGCCGGGCGCGATGGCGTTCACCTGCACGCCCTTGCCTGCCCATTCGTTGGACAGCGCTTTGGTGAGCTGGCCGATGGCGCCCTTGCTGGCCGCGTATCCGGGCACCGTGATGCCGCCCTGGAACGTCAGCAGCGAGGCGGTGAAGATGACCTTGCCCGACCCGCGTTCGATCATGGAGCGCCCGATTTCGCGGCTCAGAATCCACTGCGCATTGAGGTTGGTGTTGATGACCTCAGTCCAGTATTCGTCGGGGTGCTCGGCTGCGGGCTTGCGCATGATGGTGCCTGCATTGTTCACAAGGATGTCGATCTGCGAGTGCTTCGCCAGCACGGTGGCGGCGAACTCGCGGACGGAATCGAGATTGGCGAAATCGCACGCGTAGCCCGTGAAGTTGCGGCCTTCGGCGCGGACTTCTTTCTCCACCTCGCTGTCAGGTTCCAGCGTACGGCTGACACCGACGATATCGGCACCGGCTTCGGCGAGGCCAACAGCCATGGCTCGCCCGATGCCTCGTTTTGCTCCGGTAACCAGCGCAGTCTTGCCGTCGAGACGGAACAGCTCGAGGATCTTCATTCGGAGCACCGAACCAGGATCTTCATCACTTCGCCGCCGCCGTCCAACTCACGGAACGCGTCGCCGAGCCCTTCCAGCGGCACAATCTTCGAGATCACCGGATCCAGAGGCATCTTGCCCGAGGCGGCCAGTTCGATGGCGCGCTCGAAGTCCTGCGGCTCATAGACCCGCGCGCCGATGAGGCGAAGTTCGCGCCAGAAGAAGCGGAACAGGTCGACGGGCTTCGGCTGCGCGTGGATGGCCACCATCACGATGCGGCCGCGCGTGCGGGGCAGCTTCGTCATCATGTCGACTGTTGGCTGCGCGCCCGCAACTTCGAACACCACGTCGCAGCCGGCGCCGTCAGTGCGTTCCATCACCGTGGCTACCAGATCCGTCGAGGTGGGATCTACGGCGTCGAGGCCGAGCTTCTTCGCCAACTCAATGCGCGCCGAATTGACCTCCGAGATCAGCACGTGTGCGCCGGAGGTTTTCGCCACCAGGCCGATCAGCAGCCCGATGGGTCCGCCGCCGAGGACGACGGCCTGCTCGCCCGCCTGCAGTTCGCCCATGCGGACGTCGTGGCAGGCTACGGCGATGGGTTCGATGAGCGCGGACTGTTCGAAGCTGAGGTGGTCCGGGAGGCGGTGCAGCGTGTGGGCGGGCACGGTCCAGAGGGCCTGCATGGCTCCCGGTGAATCGATGCCGATGAACTTCAGGTTCATGCAGATGTGGCTGTGTCCGGCCTTGCAGGCGGGGCAGTTGCCGCAGTGGTCCAGCGGCCGAACGGTGACGCGGTCGCCCGCTTTCCAGTCGCCGATATCGGGGCCAACCGATTCCACCGTGCCTGACATCTCATGCCCGATGATCTGCGGCATCTTCACGCGGTGGTCCATTTTGCCGTGGAAGATGTGCAGGTCCGTGCCGCAGATGCCGCAGTGCGACACCCGTATGCGGACCTGACCCGGCCCGGGTTCCACCGGCGAGCACAGACCGGTGGTGATAGTTTCGTGTCCTTCGTAGAATGCAGCTCGCATGATTGCGAGCACTATCGTATCGAACTACTGCCCCAGCTCATGACAGACGTTGCATTCGGTCGACGCTTTGCGCTGGCGGTGGCATGCGATGCAGGCATCCATGGATGTAGACACCTCTTTCGCGAGCACGTCGCGCGTGGACACAGGCCCATGACATTCGGTGCAGGCGACCTTCCCTTTGGCATGCTTCTCGTGGCTGAAGAACACGAAATCCGGATTGCGATAGACACGCACCCAGGGCACCGGCATCTTCGCGTCGAGGAACGTGCGGATCTGCGCCACCTGCCGGCTGTCGCGCTTTACGGCTCTGTGGCAGGTCATGCAGTCGGCGGCTGCGGGGAGGCTGGCGCGCTGAGCGGTGAGCGCGGTCTTATGGCACGTGTTGCACGGCGCGTCGCGATGCAGCTTGTGGCTGAAGGGGACGGGCTGCGGCGCCACTTCGACGGGCAGCTTCTCCTTCGCCCCGGCGTAGTTGGCACGATTCCGGGCGACGGCGGGGATCGGTGCGGCTGACGTGACCAGCGGGTCGGACGAATCGCCCTTGCGCGGCAGCGCGAAGACTATCAGCTTGCTGTCCCAGACCTTGTTGTACTTGTTGCCGCCTCCGGCTGCGATGGCCACGTACTGCCTGCCGGTTTTCGGACTGCGCCAGGTGATTGGCGTGGCATGCCCGCTGGCGGGGAGTCGCGTCATCCACAGCTCGTCTCCAGTGTCCTTGTCGAACGCGCGGAACTTCAGATCGTTAGTGGCGGCGATGAAGACGAGACCGCCCGCTGTGACGATGGAGCCGCCCAGGTTTGGGGTTCCGGTCTTTGGCACGCCTCGCGCCTTAAGTTCGTCGTATTCGCCGAGCACCGTGCGCCAACGGAACTCTCCCTTGTTCAAATCGATGGCCGTGAGCGAGCCCCACGGCGGCTGCTGGCACGAGTACAGGTTCGAATCCCAGAACCGGCCGAAGCCCTGGCTGCGATACGGCATCCGCGCATCGTCGGGCCGTTTCATCAGGCGCGTGAATCCGCCCACGTCCATCGAGTTCACGTAGAGCGTTCCGGTAGCGGGATCGAACGAGCCGCCTCCCCAGTTGGCGCCGCCGTTGGTGCCGGGGAAGAAGACGGTCGGTTTTTCGGTGATGGGGCGGAACAGGTCGCCCTCCGCCTCGGCACCCTTCAGTTTTTCGACGCACTCGGCGCGACTCTCCGGCGTCACGCTGGTGAGTTCGCTCATGCGGAAGGACTGGCGCGCGAAGGGCGGCGGCTTCACCGGCGCGGGCTGCGTGGGCGACGTCGCTTCGCCCGGGATTGCGCTCTTCGGAATGGGCCGTTCCTCGATCGGGTGGATGGGCTCACCCGTGGCTCGATTGAATGTGAAGACGAAGCCGGTCTTGGTGATCTGCGCGACGGCGTCGACAGGGCGACCGTCTTTGGTGGCGGTGTAGAGGAGCGGCTGCGCGGGCAGGTCGTAATCCCACAGATTGTGATGCACGGTCTGGAAGTGCCAGCGGCGCTGTCCGGTGTTGCAGTCGAGCGCTACCAGCGAGTCGCCGAACAGGTTGTCGCCCCTGCGGTCGGCTCCGAACATGTCAGTGGCGGGCGAGGTCAGCGGCACGTAGACCAGGCCGAGCTTCTCATCGGCGCTCATGATGGACCACGCGTTGGCTCCGCCGCGCTTCTTCCAGGAGTCGCCCTCCCACGTCTCGTGGCCGAACTCGCCGGGTCGCGGGACTGTGTGGAAGGTCCACTTCAAGGCTCCGGTTCGGGGGTCCCAGCCGCGTATGTCTCCGGAGGGGCCCTGGGGCTCGCCGTCTGCGATCCAGGCTCCGGTGACGACGGTGTCGCGGCAGACGGTGACCGGGGAGGTGAGGCCGTAGGGCGTGGTGGGGAAGTCGTCCGCGACGCCCTTGCGCAGGTCGAGCACGCCTTCATTGCCGAAGCCGGGATCGGGCTTGCCAGTCTTCGCGTCGACGGAGAACAGCTTCCCTTCCTGGGTGCCGAGGAACAGCCGCTTGCGGGTGCCGTCCGTCCAGTACGTCACGCCGCGATTGAAGTGCAGCGTCACGCGTGAGTACCGGTCGAATTTCGAGTCGAACTGCCAGAGGATTTTGCCGGTGTCGGGGTCGAGGGCGAACAGCCGGTGGAAGGAGGACGGTACGTACATCACGCCATCGACGACCAGTGGCGTGGTTTCAAAGGCCGAGCGGCCAGGGAACACGCTGCCGTCGGACATGTCCTTCGTGTCGAAGATCCAGGCGACTTTCAGGTCTTTGACGTTCTTTTTGTTGATCTGGGAGAGCGGGGAGAACTTGTTGCCCGCCGCGTCGCCGCCGTAGAATCGCCACTCCTGAGCCGGAGCAACGGTGAGGACGACGAAGAAGAGCGACAGGAGACGAACGGGCATAGCTCGCTATTTTATTTCAGCACTAACGACTGCTACAAAACGTACGATTCTGGCGTCTCATTTCGACGGCTGATGGACTCTTCAAAGGAAGTTGTGGATATTGGTTCCCGCCTGATGTTGCTGCGGCAGCGGGCGCAGAACCTTCGCTTCTCTACCGCGGATCCGGAACTGCGATGGGAGCTGGTGCAGGCAGAGAGCGTCGCCGATGTGATGCTGGGCGAGGGCATGCGGTTCGACCTGTCCATACTGCTGGCCAACGCAGCCTTCCTCAGCAACCTGCTCTACGCAATCGAAGAACGGATCGGCACTGCGGGATGCGCCTGAAAGCCGTTCCTGCCGCTTAGGGTTGCACCACGCCGGCTGACGTGACGCTGAATGAGAGAACCGGAAGACGGAGTCAGATCCGTGATCACGTGACGGGTTTGGGCCGCCGGGGGGTTGTACCCGATGGTGCCAGCGATTGCGGTACCCACAGGAGCCGTTCCGAAGATCGCCGCGGTGTTACCCGCCGGCGACTGGAGCAGCGTGCCGACCGCCGGATGTGAGTCAGGTCGTCCCGTGAACAACGACAAACGTCCCCAGCGGCGTCTCTGCCTTCCCGTCCTTCTAAAGCCCTTCCACGCAGACAGCAAGAACGGTGTCGACAGTCTTCCGCGCCATCCGGAACGTGAACCCGGTATTCTGCAGGTCGACTGCGATCTGATCGCGTCCGCCCACCGGCTTTCTGTCAACCCGCTTCCGGGGGCGCGGCGGCAAAGAATACGATACACAGACCCTTCCACCCCCAATACCTTCTCCCTAACCTCTCAACGACGTTCTTTTCCCGATACTCCCTCAACAGATCCACAACCACTGCCCGGATCCCATGTTCTTCATCCAGGTACTCACTGGCCCCGCCCAATGCCCTGAGAAACCAATCGAGCTCAGGCGCATGTCGCCCCCATACGTGTACGCGCCAGCCAGCCGCGGCTTCACAGGCCGACCACACAAACAGATCAGGATCTTCGGCCCTAACGTATCGAGGACCTGATTCGTCCTGGTCATTCGAACCGCGCCACCGCGCTCTTCAGCTGATTCACCTTGAGCTTGAGCTGCTCGGTGAGGAACCGCGTAATGCTTACCATCACCCGTAACAAGGAGCGGGTGCGGGAGCGTCTGGATTCCTCGGGGATCTTACAAACGGCGGGAAATACAAAATGGCACACCACGTGCCTCGCGAGAAGTGATTGGCGACAGCAAACCGTTAGAGGGGCTACGCCCAGGGCTACGCCCCCTAATGCAGGAGAGTACATTTATGCGATCACTAGTCAAGACAACTTCACGGATACTACCGGTACTTGCGCTCGCGGCGGCGCTCACGGCGAGCGGTGTTCTGGCGCAGCAGAGTACGCCCAAAGCCGGGAAAAAGGCGGCCGGCGGCAAGAGCGGCATGATGAGCGGGAATATGGGCGATCACTGCAGGCAGATGATGGCCATGCACAGCCAAATGATGGCTGACATGAAAACCATGGGCGCGAGCCTCGATCAGAAGGTGACGGCCATGAACGCTGCGAAAGGCAACGCGAAGGTCGATGCGATGGCCGTAGTCATCAACGAGATGGCAACCCAGCGAACGCAGACGATGGCGAAGATGTCGGGGATGCAGGATCAGAAGATGGCGCACATGGCCCAGCACATGGCGCAATCCGGCAACCCCGCGATGCAGGAGTCCATGGCGCAATGCCCGATGATGAAGGGCATGAAGGGCATGAACGAAGACTCGGCGGGCGCCCACAAGGACCATTAAGCAGGACAGAATGCTTGTCGCGCGCCACGATATCCCACGAAGAGTCGCTTCGGTCCTGTGGCGACTACTTCAAATGACACCGCTGCCTCCACGCACGATCTGGATTGTCCAGCGGTGGGCTCGTCGCACGCGACGAAAGGAGCTTAAAGGAGAACACATCTTATGCTACGACAAACCAAAGATCTAAAAGGATACAAGCTGAGCGCCAGCGATGGGGAGATCGGCAAGGTCAAAGAGTTTTACTTCGATGACCAGAGTTGGGCGGTTCGATACCTCGTTGCTGACACAGGCGGCTGGCTGAGCGGTCGGCAGGTTCTCATTTCGCCTTACGCACTGGACCCGGCCCGCACGGATGACAAGATCATCCCGGTGGACCTGACCAGAAAGCAGATCGAGAACAGTCCATCCCTCGATGCCGACAAACCAGTTTCCCGCCAGTACGAAATGCAGTACTACCCCTATTACGGCTGGCCGGGATACTGGGGCGGCCCGTACATGTGGGGATCCGCAGGCTATCCTGTTCGCGGACAAGGTGGATGGTCCGAAACCACCCGTCACAAAGAAAATGACGATCCTCACCTTCGCAGCACGCAGGATGTCACTGGCCGGACTATCCAGGCACAGGACGGAGTGATCGGCGACGTCGAAGATTTTGTCGTTGATGACGAGACGTGGGCCATTCGTTACTTAATCGTTGATACGGGAAACTGGTGGCCGGGCAAAAAGGTCCTGATTTCAACGCGATGGATTGAGCGAATTAGTTGGGAAGAATCGAAAGTCTTTATCAACCTGACTCGCGAAACCATCAAGCAGGGGCCCGAATATACGGAAGAAGCTCTCATCACACGCGATTACGAAACGAGGCTGCATCGGCACTGCGACCGCGAGGGGTATTGGGCGGAGGAACTGCCTCACTCAGGACAAGGGTGATTTCAGAGGGGGCGTGCGTGCCCGCCGGCTACCCCGGAGCAAAAAGCGACTCTTGAAAGGCTCTCACCGCAGCAGGTCCGGTCCAAGGATCTGGCTGGCGAGAAGATCGAGACGATCCTCACAAACGCCCCAGGCAACGGCGCGCCCATTGGCGGCCTTAAGGTTGCAGCGAAGAGCGGATGGTTAGCGGCGCGTCCGTCAGGAACCGAGCATATCTACAAGATTTACGCGGGGAGCTTCCAGGGCACGGATCATCTGCGGCGCATCGTGGAAGAAGCGCAGGCGATCGTAAACGAGACTCTGGCTTTGGCGCCAGGGTCACCTGACAGGATTAAGGAGAAGTCAAATGAGCTGTTGTAAAGACAAGATGGAACCGGTTTCGGCAGATTCGTGCTGCACGCCGCGCGAGACATCACAGGGTGCCGCGCTGACGATGCACAAAACGGGATGCGGGTGCGTGCCCGTCGTGGAAGACAAACAGAGCCGTCGCCTGGTGGGGGTCGTGACCGAACGCGACTTGAGTCATCGCGTGGTAGCCGAGAACCGACGGCCTTCGGAGGTTCCGGTTGAAGAGGTCATGAGTCCCGTGTCCGCATGCTGCGGCATGAATGAACCCCTTGATGAAGCCCGGCGCAAACTCGACAAACATCAGGCAACCAGTCTGCCCGTTGTGGACGAGGGAGGCTGTTGCCACGGAACAATCAGCTCCCGGCACCTGGGGGAGATGTAAGGCCGACAGATCACAGGCGCGCATGGCGAAGGCATGTGCGCACTGTGGTCGGGGACCGAACATTTCATGGAGACTGTGTATTTCGGCTCGCCGCCGGACGATGAGGTCGTCCCGGAACGGTGCGTTGGGCGTTGCTCCCAGGAAGACGCTTCGTGATTTTTGACTTCAAATGCCTGCGATCGCTCGAATGGACATCGCCCAGGCACCAACTCAGCAATATCGAAAACACCCCGATGTTCATCCAGATCGCGGAGGGTTTGGGGATTCGCAGCATTCTTCTCACGGACTACAGATCCACGTGCGAGAAACTGGCTTCGTTCGGATTGCAGCATGACGAAGAAGTTATCCATGAAACCGGCTAACCCACGCATCCTGACCATCAATGGCGGCTCGTCGAGCATCAAGTTCGCGGTGTTCGAGGCCGGTGACTCGCTCCGACAGATTCTGGAGGGCTGGATTGAGCGGATTGGATCGCCGGCGGCCACCTTGCGCGTGAAAGGCTTGAACCAGGCGGACAACTCTTCGCGGTCAGTGAAAGCGCCGGATCATACCGCGGCGGTGGGCGTTCTTATGGACTGGATCGAGGAAGGCGGCGGGCGCGATGGATTGACCGCGGTTGGGCATCGCATCGTGCACGGCGGACCGAAGTATTACAAGCCGCAGCGAATCACGCTGGAGATGATTGCGGAGTTGCATCAGCTCAGTGCGTTTGATCCCAGGCACCTGCCGGAGGAGATCCTGTTGACCGAGTCATTTCATCGGCGCTTTCCTGACCTGACTCAAGTGGCGTGTTTCGACACGGCGTTTCACCATGATCTGCCACGCGTGGCGCAGCTCTTGCCGATCCCGCGCCGCTACGAGGAGCAGGGTGTGCGGCGGTACGGGTTCCACGGGTTGTCGTATGAGTTTCTCATGGGAGAACTGGCCCGCCTGGCTGGATTGGAAGCGGCACAGGGCCGGGTCATCCTCGCGCACCTCGGCAGCGGTGCGAGCCTGGCGGCGGTGAGTGACGGCAAACCCGTCGACACGAGCATGAGTTTTACTCCGACAGCCGGAGTGCCCATGAGCACCCGCTCCGGCGATCTCGATCCCGGACTCGCCTGGTATCTGGCATGCACTGAGGGCCTTGATGCAAAAGGATTCAATGAGATGGTCAATTTCCAGTCCGGGCTGCTCGGCGTGTCGGAAACCAGTTCCGACATGCGTGACTTGCTCGATCGTGAAGAGCACGACGTTCGGGCGGCCGAAGCGGTCGCGCTGTTTTGCTACCAGGTCAAGAAATGGATCGGCGCATTCGCGGCGGCGCTGGGCGGACTGGACACGCTGGTGTTCGCTGGCGGCATCGGAGAGAACGTGCCCACCGTCCGCGCCCGGATTTGCGATGGGCTGGGATTCCTTGGAATCG
>JAWXCM010000052.1:0-17897 GCA_034408745.1 Bryobacteraceae bacterium | reverse complement strand
CTCCGGATCGTCCGTTACCAACTCACGAAACAGCCCCAGGCGTTGCGTGGCACGCCGCCACACGTTGTAGAACGCCATGTCGTGATTCCCGGGAATCACAATGAGCTTACCCGGCAGGCGGCGAATGAAGTCCATCGCCGCCACAAACTCCTCGCGATGTGCGCGCTGCGTAAGATCTCCCGACACCGCCAGAACATCGGGGTTGATGCTCTGAACAGCTTCCACCGCGGGCTCGATCAGACGCGCGTCGATCTTGTTGAAGTGCAGATCGGAAAGATGGACTATGGTTCTCACGGCTCCGGTACAAACACGCGCAACGAAAGCGGCAGAGACCGGAACCGCAGAGGAGTGTCCATCACGTGGATCTCCCCGTCCAGTGACACGCCCAGCCGACGCGAGCGTGTATCAATGTAAACCTCGGTTGCCGGGAACGCATCGAAATATTCCTGACGCCGAAAAACACCGAACACTACTTTTAGCGCCATCCAGACAAGAGCGATGCGGCTCTGCGGCCGCAGCACATAGATCCACAGTTTCCCATCCTGCAGCGACTTGCGTGCGCCGATGTGCCGGCCCTGCATTGCATGCTTGTTGTTCGCGATTATCATGTACGGCGTTTTGCGAATCACTTCGCGGCCGTCCACAGTCAGCTTCATGCGATAGAAAGGCAGCTTTTGCAGTGCCGTCACCCAACCCCAGATCCAGGACAGCTTCGACGGCCAGCCGCGCTTCTGCAAATCCGCTCGAATCGCGCGGAAAATCGGATACAAACCCAGCACGGCGTTGTTGAGGAACGTCTTCCCGTTCACCTCACCAACGTCGACTTCCATCACATGACCCGCGCTGATCACACGGGCCGCCGGTTCCAGTTCGAGCGGCAGGTTCAGGTCGCGAGCAAAATGATTCAGCGTGCCAACCGGCAGCACGCCGAACGTCGCTTCTGTCCCTACGAGTCCCGAAGCAGTGGCACTGAGCGTGCCATCTCCCCCGGCCGCAACAACAATATCGTTCCCCGCGATTACCGCCTCACGCGCCTTCTCTGCGAGGTTCACGCCCTTCTCAACATACTCGACCTGCGCTTCGATTCCAGATTCAGCAAACCACTGTTCGAGCTTCTGGGGCGCGTCTTCTTTGGCGTCCCAGCCTGCCGACGCATTCACAAAAATTACCGCACGTGTCCGGGTGGCCGTACTGGTCATGCCTCCTTTGCCAGCAAGCGATGGGCCAGCGCCTGAATCAATAACTTAGCCGTCAGCATTTGCAATTCTTACTCGATCACCAGCAGCAGATCTTTCGATTCGACAGTCTGGCCCGCATGCACCAGCAGTTCCTGGATCTTGCCCGCAACCGGCGCGTAAACCGTGGTCTGCATCTTCATCGCTTCCATCACCAGCAGTCGAGCGCCCTTCTCCACTTCTTCGCCCGCTGACACAGCGACCGAAGAAACAGCGCCGGGGATCGGAGCGGCAACGTGTCCCGGCTTCGACGGATCCGCCTTCCGCCGTTGCGTTGTATCCACCTGCAGTGAGCGATCGGTAACGGTGACTTCGCGAGGCTGGCCATTCAGCTCATAGAACACCGTGCGCGTGCCATCGGGATGAGGCTCACCCACGGTCAGAAACTTTACGATGAGGGCCTTGCCTTCTTCGATCTCAATGCTGATCTCATCCCCACGTTCCATGCCGTAATAAAACGCCGGAGTCGGCAGCACGCTCACGTCACTCCAGTTCTGCCGGGCCGCATCGAACCCGAGAAATACTTCCGGATACATGAGGTAACTCATCAGGTCGGTGCGGCTCACCGGGCGACCAGTACGAGCCTCCACCGTCGCCTTCGCCTCTTCCAGATCCGTCGGCGGAAGACTCGCACCAGGCCGACCCGTAATCGGCTGCGCACCCTTCAGCACGAGTGCCTGCACATGCGGCGGCCATCCACCAGGAGGCTCACCAAGCGAACCCATAAACATGTCGACCACCGAGTTTGGAATCGTCAGATGATGATCCGGCTTCAGCGCGAGGAATTGCGGAATCGTCATCTCATGGCTCACAAGGAACAGCGCCATGTCGCCGACTACCTTGCTCGACGGCGTCACTTTCACGATGTCGCCGAACGCCATGTTCACCGCCGCGTACATCCGCGCGATGTCATGCCACTTCGGCCCGAGCCCCATCGATTCGGCCTGCTCGCGCAAATTCGTGTACTGCCCGCCTGGCATCTCATGCAGATACACTTCACCAGTCCCCGACCTCGGTCCCGTGTCGAATGCCGCGTAGTAAGTCCGCACATCGGACCAGTACGTCTCCAGTGCGTTCAGCGTCTCCATGTCGAGCCCCGTGTCGCGCTCCGTATGCTTCAGCGCCGCCACCATCGAGTTCAGATTCGGCTGACTCGTCGTACCGCTCATCGAAGCAATCGCACCGTCCACCACATCGACGCCAGCATCGGAAGCCTTCAGCAGCGACGCCGCGTTGATCCCGCTGGTGTCGTGTGTGTGGAAGTGAATCGGAATGCCGATCTCGTCGCGCAGCGCTTTCACCAGACGCTCAGCCGCATACGGCCGGCACAACCCGGCCATGTCTTTAATGGCGAGCACATGTGCGCCCATGCGCTCCAGTTCCTTAGCCATGTGGACGTAATATCGCAGCGAGTACTTGTCGCGCTTCGGATCCAGAATGTCGCCGGTGTAGCAGATCGCCGCTTCGCAAATCGCATGTGTCTTGCGAACCGATTCCATCGGCGCCTGCATGTTCGGCAGCCAGTTCAGCGAATCGAACACGCGGAAGATGTCGATGCCCTGTTTCGCCGAATCACAAATGAACGCATCCACAACGTTGTCCGGGTACGCCGTGTATCCCACCGCGTTCGACGCACGCAGCAGCATCTGGAAACAGATGTTCGGAATCGCTTCCCGTAATCGAGCCA
Source organism: Bryobacteraceae bacterium (assembly GCA_034408745.1). GTDB lineage: Bacteria > Acidobacteriota > Terriglobia > Bryobacterales > Bryobacteraceae > JAWXCM01. Next base: position 14,975 of record JAWXCM010000052.1, on the reverse strand, counting down.
GCCTCTGCCACGGATCCTCATACAGGAATCGCAGCGCGACATCGAACGTAGCGCCGCCCCACATCTCCAGACTGTACAGTCCCGACATGCGGTGCGCCACAAAGTTCGCAATCGCCAGCATGTCGTAACTGCGCATGCGCGTCGCAAACAAACTCTGGTGCGCATCGCGGAACGTCGTATCCGTCATCAGCAGACGGGACTGCTCGCGAGTCCACTGCGCAAACCCTTCTGGTCCGAGTGACAACAACAACTGTCGCGTTCCCGCCGGCGGCTCGCTCGTGTCGTGCGCCGGCAACACGGGATGTCGATACGACAACGGCCTCGGCTTGCCCGCGACTTCCTTGTTGCCGTTCACAATCACATCGCCGATGTATGCCAGCAGTTTTGTCGCGCGATCCTGACGCGGTGCGAACTGAAACAACTCCGGCGTATCGTCCAGAAATCGGGTGGTGGCGTCTCCGGACTGAAAGCTCGCGTGATTCACCACGTTCTCAAGGAACGGAATGTTCGTCACCACACCGCGAATGCGGAACTCGCGCAACGCCCGATCCATGCGCTGACAGGCGACCTTGAAGGTGCTGCCCCATGCCGTCACTTTCACCAGCAGCGAATCGTAATACGGCGTGATCACCGCGCCGCCGTACGCCGACGCACCGTCCAGCCGGATGCCGAATCCTGCCGGCGAACGGTACGTGTGAATCTTGCCGTAGTCGGGCATGAAATTGTTCGCCGGATCTTCGGTGGTCACGCGGCACTGCAGTGCGAAGCCGTGCAGAGGCACCGCGTCCTGCTGCGGCAGGCCGACAACCTCACCGTGCAACTCATGACCCTGCGCAATCAGAATCTGAGAGCGAACAATGTCGACACCCGTGATCACTTCCGTAACGGTGTGTTCCACCTGTACGCGCGGATTGACTTCAATGAAGAACCACTCGCCCGTGTCCACATCCACCAGGAACTCCACCGTACCTGCGTTGTGATACTCAGCGGCCCGCGCCAGAGCCACGGCGGCATCGGCAATCTCACGGCGCACTCGCGGATTCAGCTCTACAGCCGGAGCCACTTCCACAACCTTCTGATGCCGCCGCTGCACGGAGCAGTCGCGCTCATAAAGATGCATCAGGTTACCGTGCTTGTCGCCGAGCACCTGTACTTCAATATGTTTCGCGCGCCGGATGAACCGCTCCAGAAACACCGCGTCGTTACCAAACGCAGCGCCTGCCTCGGCGCGTGCTTCCTCCAGACGGCCCGCAAACTCGTCCGGAGATGTCACAACGCGCATCCCGCGTCCACCGCCGCCGAACGCCGCTTTGACGATCAACGGAAAACCGATTCGATGCGCCATCTCCGTAGCGGTCGCAAGATCCGTCACCGGATCCTCAGTCCCAGGAATCACCGGAATGCCCGCGCGAATCGCCAGATTGCGCGCAGCCGTCTTGTCGCCGAGCAACTCCAGCAAATGCGCGGACGGCCCAACAAACGTGATGCCGGCCGCCTCGCACGCCCGCGGCAGTGCAGCGTTCTCCGACAGAAATCCGTACCCGGGGTGAATCGCGTCGACACCTTTTTCCGCCGCAATCGCGACAATGCCGTCCACATCCAGGTACGCCTGTACAGGACCTTTGCCGGCGCCGATCAGGTATGCCTCGTCCGCCTTGAAGCGGTGCAGGCTCAGCCGGTCTTCCTGCGAATACACGGCGACGGTTCTCAGTCCGAGTTCGGACGCAGCGCGCAGGATCCGGATTGCGATTTCCCCGCGGTTCAGGGCCAGCAGTTTTTTCATTCGTGGAACTCTTCGTATGATTCTCTCGTATCAGGGTGTAACGACCAGGAGGTGCCATGATCAACGCAGTGAAATTCGCCGGCCTCGTTTGCGCGGCTTTGGTTCTGTCGAGTTGCGCGGACTGGGGCGAATGGGGCGACAGCAACCGGTTCAAGCAGGACTTCGCCTACAACTACACGCTGAAGCCTGGCGGCAAGCTCAGCGTCGAGAGCATGAACGGCTCTGTGGAAATCACCGGCTGGGATCAGGACAAGGTGGAGATTCTCGGCACCAAGTACGCGTCCACCGAAGCGGCGATGAACAACATTAAGATCGAAATCGTCCACACCGACGATGCGGTCCGTATCCGTACCGTGACGCCTTCCGGGCACCGCGGGGGTATGGGTGCGAAGTACGTGTTGCACGTTCCCCGGAAGATAAATATCGAGCGCATCGTTAGTTCCAACGGACGAATCCAGATTGAGGACATCGAAACTGCCGCACGTCTGAAAACTTCAAACGGCAGCGTGAAGGTGACCCGCACTCGCGGCAACCTGGAAGTGGAGACTTCCAACGGTGCAGTGGAACTGGTGGCGCACAACGGAGCCGCGGTCGTTCGCACTTCCAACGGTGCCATTCGCGCCGAACAGGTGCGCGGCTACTTTGAAGCCGTCACCTCGAATTCCAGCATCACCGCAACGTTGACCGATCCGGAACCCGGCCGTCCCGTGAAACTGGAAAGCTCCAACGGCAGCATCACCATCTCTCTGGAATCGTTGAAGGGCAATGACATTCGCGCCTCCACCTCGAATTCGTCCATCACGCTGAAGGTGCCGCCGTCGCTCAACGCACAGCTCAAAGCGAGGACTTCGAATTCCAGCATCCAGACGGATTTCGATGTGAACGTGCGCGGAACCATATCAAAGAACGCGATTGATGGCACCATCGGCACGGGTGGTCCGGTCATCGATCTGTCCACTTCCAACGGCACCATCCGGGTTCAGCGACTTTAAAGCAGCGCGCTGCGATAGCATGGGTTCTCCGGAGTCACATCTTGAGAACCCACGCTCGCAACCTCCTGCTCGCGGCAGCCGCCCTGCTGTCGCTGTCAGCGCAAGATGCTTTCCATCTGCAAGACAAAGACCGCGTCGTCTTCTTCGGCGACAGCATCACGGACCAGCGGCTTTACACCACGTTTGTCGAAACGTACGCGTTGACCCGCTTCCCCGACCGGCAGATCGCATTCACACATTCCGGCTGGGGCGGTGACCGCGTCACAGGCGGCGGAGGCGGCGGGATTCGCGTCCGGCTCTCCCGCGATGTGGTGGCTTACAAGCCCAACGTAGTCACCATCATGCTCGGAATGAACGACGGCCGGTATCGCGCCTTCGACGAACAGATCTTCAACATCTACTCATCCGGATTCAACAACATCGTTCAGACTCTGACGAAGGAACTGCCTGGCGTGCGCATCACAGGCATCATCCCGTCCCCGTACGACGATGTCACCCGTGCGCCCATGTTCTCCGGCGGATACAACGACGTGCTGCTACGCTACGGCAAGTTCATTCAGGAACAGGCAGGCCCGCGGAAACTCACAGTTGCCGACCTCAACACGCAGGTCGTCGCAATGCTGCAGAAAGCAAACGCGACCGATCCGGAGAACGCGAAGAAGATTCTTCCGGACCGCGTGCATCCTGGTCCAGCCGGTCACCTGATTATGGCCGCCTCGCTGCTCAAAGCCTGGAACGCGCCTGCCGTTGTGAGTGAAGTTGTGTTCAACGCGGAAACTCGCACCACCGACTCGACATTCAACACAACCGTCAGTGACATCAAAGTCGCTAACGGTGCGACATGGACGCAGACCGATAAAGCGTTGCCCATGGCAATCGACCTGACGGATCCGGTGATGGCGCTTGCGGTGAACTCCTCCGATTTCATGGAGACGCTGAACCGCCAGATCCTGCGGATCAAGGGCATTCACGACGCGACTTTCACGCTGCGCATCGACGGCAGTGAGGTCGGTGCGTTCAGTGGAGCCGACTTTGAAAAGGGCGTCAACCTCGCGCGCTACAAAACGCCGATGTGGGCGCAGGCCTGGCAGCTGCATCTGATGACACTGAAACGCGCTGCACTACACAACACGCGCTGGCGTCAGGTTCAGGTGCCGCTCGAAAGCGAGAACGCCGCTGGCATGAAAGCCGCACTCGACGCCCTCGATGCCGTGGAAGCGGAGTTGACCGCAAAACAGCGCGCACTCGCACAGCCGAAACCGCACAAGTTCGAGCTCATTCCGGGAGGCAGTGCGTTCAAAGCCGCGTTCAATGGCAAGGACCTCGCCGGCTGGCACATCAGTGATGTCAACCATCACGGCAAGACCCAGGGCTGGAAAGTGGAAGACGGCGCGATCACCGGAACGCAGGACAAGCCCGGCCACGGCGGCATCCTGTTAACGGACCGCAAGTACAAGAACTTCGAAGTGCAGCTCGAGATCCGTCCCGATCACGGCAACGACAGCGGCCTCTTCCTGCGCGCCAGCGAAAAGGGCGAAGCGTATCAGGTGCTGCTCGACTACCTTGATGGCGGCGGGATGGCCGGCATTTATGGTGAGCGCCTGAAGGACGTGAAAGGCGCAGCCGCGGACTGGGAGCCGGTCTTCAAACGCGGCGACTGGAACCATCTTCGAGCCCGCATCGAAGGCGACGTGCCACACATCCAGGTTTGGCTGAACGGAGTCAAAGTAACCGACTGGACGGATAGCGCGAACCACCTTCCCGAGGGTGCTGCCAGCGGAATGGTCGCCGTGCAGGTACACGGTGGCAACCGCTGGGTGCCAGGCGGAAAACATCGCTTCCGCAACATCTCCATACGCGAACTGCCGTAAGACAATCGCAACCCGACGGTGTCGTGCCGTACACTGTCGGAATCATGATGAGGTTAGCGGGAACCCTGCTGGCGCTCTGCGCGCTGGTGCACGCACAATCCGTGCGTCCCAACTACGCGATCACAAACGCCAAAGTCGTAACCACACCTGGTAAGACTCTGGATTCGGCCACTATTCTCGTTCGAGACGGTCTCATTGAGAACGTCGGCCCGAATCTTGCGATTCCTCCCGATGCCCGTGTTTACGACGCAAAAGGCCTGACCATTTATCCCGGGCTGATCGATGCCGCAACGAACTACGGCTTCGCGCCGCCCGTCCGCACGCTTGCCCCTGTCGCGGCACCCATTGCGATTCCAGGCGTCTCCCTTATTCCGGAAGACGTCGCTTCTCCCGACAAGTACCTTCGGCCACAGGCCTCGGGCGTGAATCCCGATTTCTCCGCGGCCCAGAAACTGGTAGTGCCCACGGTGGCTGACCCGCGCCGTGCGTACGGCTTCACCACGGTGTTGTCCGTGCCTCGTGAGGGGCACTGGCAGGGAACCAGCGCGCTGGTCAATCTCGCGCCCGGACCCGCCAACGAAGCGGTTGTCATGTCGCCGGTCGCCATGCACGTGAACTTCGCAACAAGCTTTAGCTTTGCCAGCGGTCTGGCGCCCCGCTACCCGTCGTCACTGATGGGCGTGTTCGCGGTGCTTCGCCAGTCGCTGATCAAAGCGCAGCAGTATCGCGAGATGCAGGGCATTTACGAATCGGCTGGCCGCAGCGGCGTGCCCCGTCCGGCGTTTGATGCAAACAGCGAAGCGCTGTTGCCCGTGCTCGACGGCAAGGTGCCGGTGATGTTCGCAGCCGATTCGGCGGAGCAGATTCACCGCGCCATTCGCTTCGCCGACGAGTTCAAACTGAAGCCGCTGATTCTGGGCGGCGCCGAAGCATGGAAGGTCGCCGACATGCTGAAGGCACGGAACATTCCAGTACTGGTCAGCCTCTCGCTCGCTGCGCCGTCCGCCGGCCGCAGCATGTTCGCTTCGGGTCCGGAAGCCGAAGCGCCGGTCAACAGCCCCGGTCGGATCGCGGCGGAGGAGAACCCTGGCAAGCTTGAGAAGGCCGGAGTTCGCTGGGCCTTCGCATCCGGATCCTGGGAACGCCCGGACCAGATTCGGGAGAAGCTCCGTGCCGCCATTCAGCGCGGCCTGTCCGCCGACGCGGCGCTTCGTGCGCTGACCACATACCCGGCGGAGATCCTCGGCGCAGGCGCCCAGCTCGGCTCGATCGAGAAAGGCAAGATCGCCAATCTGGCGCTCGCTGAAGGCGATCTGCTGGGGCAGCGTACGCGGATGCGTGCCGTGATGATCGACGGACAACTGTACTTCGCCCCGCCGCAGGCGCCTGGCGGTGGTCGAGGTGCGCTGGTAAGTTCGCGGGGCGCAGCTCCCGCCGATGCACCGCAGCAGCCGACAACGGGGGACGATCCGTCGCCCGCGACGCCGGGTGCGGCGAAGCCTGCCGACACCAACGCATCGCCATTGCCCGAGCGCCGTCCGCCTACACCGGAACCCGCGCCGCGGGATCTGGTGATCCGCAACGCGACCATTCTGACCATCACGAAGGGCACCATCAACAACGGTTCCATCTGGCTGCACGACGGCAAGATCCAGGAAGTCGGCGCGACGGTGAAGGCTCCGGCTGACGCCAAAATCATCGACGGTTCGGGCCGCTTCGTCATGCCGGGCATTATCGATTCGCACTCGCACTCAGCCACAAGCGGTGGAGTGAATGAGAGCGGGCCGTCTGTGACCGCGCAGGTTCGCATCGCCGACGTGATCAATCCGGAAGACGTCAATCTGTACCGCGCCGCGGCAGCCGGTGTGACGACGCTCAACATCCTTCATGGATCGGCCAACGCGATTGGCGGACAGAACGCCACCGTCAAGATGAAGTGGGGCGCCTCCGCCGAACAGATGCTGTTCCCTGGAGCGCCGCGCGGCATCAAGATGGCGCTCGGCGAAAATCCCAAACGGTCGAACAGCAGTCAGACTCGCGGCGTGCGTTTCCCCGCAACCCGCATGGGCGTGGAAAGCGTCATTCGTGAGACCTTCAAAGCCGGCAAGGAATACAAGCGGCAGTGGGAGGAATACGACGCGAAGGTCGCGCGCAGGGAAAAGGCTATGCCGCCTGAGCGCAACCTGACTCTCGATGCGATTGGAGACGTGCTGGACGGCAAGATCCTGGTGCACGCGCACTGCTACCGCGCCGATGAGATCTCTATGCTGCTCGACATGGCAGACGAGTACGGCTTCAAGATTCGTTCTCTGCAGCACGTGCTGGAAGGCTACAAGGTCACCGACAAAATCAAGAAGCACGGTGCGGGTGCCTCCACGTTCGCCGACAACTGGGGCTACAAGATGGAAGCCTTCGACGGCACGGCGTACAACACCGCGATGATGGTGAAGGCTGGTGTTCGCACCGCCATCAACTCGGACTCCGATGAACGTGCGCGGCGACTGTATCACGAAGCCGCCAAAGCGATGAAGTACGGCGGCGTGACGGAGGACCAGGCGCTTCGTCTGATTACAACCGAGCCTGCGTGGATGCTCGGCATTGACAAGCGGGTCGGCGCGCTGGAGCCTGGCATGGACGCGGATATCGCCGTGTTCAACGCGCATCCGCTCAGCGCCTACGCGCGGGTCGAGATGACGCTGGTCGATGGACAGATCATCTTCGACCGGGAACGCGATCTGAAGATGCGCGTGCCCTGGTCACCCGAGTTTGAAAGCAACACCGATACGCCCACGTCCGGCGGTTTCGATGAGGAGGACGATCATTAATGAACCGCCTTACGATACTGTTCGCGGCTGCCGCATGCAGCCTGCTCGCTGAGACGATCGCCATCACGAATGGCCGTGTGTACCCGGTGTCTTCTCCGGCAATCGATGGCGCAACGGTCATCATCACCGATGGCAAGATTACTGCCGTCGGTGCGAAGATCGCGGTACCGAAAGGGGCTCGCCGCATCGACGCCACCGGGCTGTCCGTGTATCCTGGCTGGATCGACGGCTGGACCCGCGTGGGTCTGTCGGAGATCCCGCTTGGCGCTTCGGGGACTGTCGACACGAACGAGATCGGCAACTTCAGCCCCTACGCGCAGGCGTGGGTTGCAGTCAATCCGCATAGCGAGATGATCAGGACGGCTCGCGTGAACGGCGTTACGTCGGCGCTGGTTGCACCGGCCGGCGGGCGCATCTCCGGGGTCGCGTCGGCGATGAACCTGTTCGGCAATTACCCGAACGAGATGGCGCTCCTCAAGAACGCCGGCCTTGTCGTGAACATGCCCGGCGCCGCGGGTGGTCCGCGTGGCGGTGGCGACGGACCTTCGGGTGGCGCTGACCTCGCAGGCGGCGACTCGGCGGCACGGCGGCGCGCCGAGGACATGGAAAAACTCCGGCAATACATGCGCGAAGCGAAGCGCTATGCCGAGATGCGGGCCCGGGGTAACACGCCGGCTTCGGCCATCGAAACGGGGCTCGAGGCGATGCTTCCGGTGCTGCGCGGGGAGCGGCCAGTGATCGTCCCGGCCGACAGTTACAAGGACATTAAGACCGCGGTCGATTTCGCCAGCGAGTTCGCCCTGAAGCTGGTCATCGCGGGTGGAGCCGACGCATGGAAACACGCGGAACTGCTGGCGAAAAGCAAAGTCGCGGTGCTCTACTCGGGGATGCATGAACTGCCGCGTTCGGCTGACGATCCCTATGACACTCTTTTCGCAGCGCCGGAAGTTCTGCGCCGAGCCGGAGTGAAATTCGCCATTGTCAGTGGCGGCACGGCTGACGTTCGCAACCTCCCTTACCGCGCGGCGATGGCTTCGGCGTTCGGCCTGGAGCGGGACGACGCCCTCAAGTCGATTACGGTGTGGCCTGCCGAAATTCTCGGAATTGCCGACAAGGTGGGCGCCATTGAGACCGGAAAGCTCGCCAATCTCCTTGTATCGAAAGGCGATCCGATGGACATCCGGTCCGAGATCCGGTACATCTTCGTCGAGGGCAGGGAAGTACCCACGGGCAACCGCAACCTGGAGAAGTTCGAGGAGTTTAAGCCTGCGGCGGCCGCGGCCCGTTAGACGGTTTCAGCAGTGCTTTGCGGACCACTGTGGCCAGCTGTTCCAGCTGGTATGGTTTCTGTAGAAACTCCAGCCCTTCGTCGTGCACCAGTTCGGCTTCATCGTCGTCCCGGCTGTAACCGCTGGAGAGCACCGCTCTTACTTCGGGGTTGATCGCCTTCAGCGCAAGGTAGCACTCCCGGCCGCTCATCCTGGGCATGATCATGTCCAGGATGACGGCGTCGATGGACGCGTAATTCTCCTGGAAATACTGCACTGCCTGCCTGCTGTCGCCTGCCGTGACAACCTCATAGCCCAGGCCGCGAAGCATCTTCGACAAGACCTGCCTTACAATTTCCTCATCGTCAATGACGAGGATCCTGCCGCGTCCACCCGCCACTTCGCCACGTCTGGCGAGCGGCACACCCGCCGCCTGCGAAACCGGAAGAGTGACGTGAAAGGCCGAACCCTCCCCCACCTTCGACTCGAGGTGCACGCCGCCGCCGTGGTTGCGGGCGATGCCGTAGACCATGGCCAGGCCCATGCCGCTGCCCTTCTCCGGAGACTTGGTGCTGAAGAACGGCTCGAAAATGCGTTCTCGAATCTCCGGCTCGATGCCGGTGCCGGTATCGGCGACGGTTATCACCAGGTTTTCGCCGAATGACCGCGTGGAGACGGTGAGGTCGCCGCCGGCCGGCATGGCGTCGCGGCCGTTCAGGCACAGGTTCAGCAACAACTGGTACATCTGCCCCGGATCGCCCATCACGTACGCGATTTCGGCGCGCAGCGAGGTGGCGATGCGGACCTTCTTGTCGATGGTCCGGTTCAGGAGGTCCACGAGGTCGCGGATGGTGCCGTGTACGTCGACCACGACGTTCTGGTTCTTGCCGCGGCGCGCGAAGCCGAGCAACTGAGTAGTCAGCTGCGCGGCCCGCTCGGCAGATTTCACGATGACGTCCAGTCCTTCGGCCGCCTTTTCGCCCGTTTCCGGATCGGACTGCAGCATGTAGGCGTAGCCGAGAATGCCGGTCAGCAGGTTGTTGAAATCGTGGGCGATGCCGCCGGCCAGGACGCCGATCGCCTCCATCTTCTGAGCCTGGCGCACGTGTTCTTCCAACAGGCGCCTCTCCGTGATATCGCGGCCGAGGCCCTCGACGCACACCGGCTGACCGTCCCGAAACACCAGCCGAAGGCTCAGCTCCAGATGCACAGGATGGCCGTCCCGGGCGACCGCTACTACCTCCTCGGTGTGCATGCGACCGCTGCCGAGGATTGCAAACATGCGCTCCCGGATGGAGGCCCGCTGTTCGGGGATCAGCAGATCAAACAGCGTCTGCGTTTCGAGCTCGGCTGGCGTGTAACCGAGCAGCTTCTGACACGATGCGGACGCCGACAGGATGTTGCCCTTCAGACCGAGGCTGAGCAGCAGGTCATCGCCGCTGTCGAACAGGGCCCGTTGCGACAGGCTGGGCCGCGGAAAAAACGCCGCCGAATCGGTTGCATTCCCCAGCTCCAGAGCCACGGCGAAGCAGCCGCCTCCGCTGTCGGCAGGCAGGGGCGCCACCCGGACGGACCATGATCGATCTCTCTCATGAAAGACCGATTCGGAGCGCTCGCCGGTGAGGGCGCGCTCACAGGCAGACAACCGGGCGTCGTCGGTCTCCAGCAGGTCGCGCAAGAGCCTGCCGTTCGCCGAGGCCGCATCGATCTGCAGGAAATCGCGGGTTCGTCCGACTGCGGACGTGATTCGCAGATCTGAATCTGTTGTCAGAATTACAAGTGGGAATAGATCCTGGAGTAACTGGAAAATCTGGCGGTCTCGCCAGTAGTTGGCTGCGTCGGCCGCCAGGGCTGCGATTCGGTCCTGGAGACGCTGGACGTCCGCATCGAGGTCGGCTTTGGAGCGGCTCATCGGTTGTAACTCAGCTGGAACGCTCTATTATACGCAAAAAGGCGGCCTCTCAGTGCCGCCTTTTTGCAACGAACTTCAGGTCTGGCTAAAAGAGTACAGTGTGATTGCCGGACCTGACGTGGCTCCGGAAGCTGCCTCGTCCGGAACGCCGGCGCCGACCGGAACTTCCTCGCCTTCGAGCAAGGCGGCCGGTTTGTTGATTTGGCGGCAGAAGATGCCGGTATCAGCCAGGTAAACTTCCAGTTCGGCAGGCCGCGGCAGAGTGCCCTGGATGATGGCGTCCGACAGCGGATCCTCAATGTACTTCTGGAGAGCGCGGCGAAGGGGACGTGCGCCGTAGGCCCGGTCTCCATTCTTTTCCAACACATAGCGGGCTGCGTCGTCGGTGAGCCGGATCTTGATCTGTTTGTCGACCAGGTTCAGGTTGATCTGATCGGTGAGCAGGTGAATGATCTTGAGCAGGTCCTCATCGGCCAGCGACGTGAACAGGATCACTTCGTCGAGCCGGTTAAGGAACTCGGGGTTGAAGGCCCGCTTGACCTCCGCCATGACCAGGTCTTCAACCTTGGCCGGGATGGAGTCGGTATGAGCGGCGAAGCCCATGCCCTGGCGCTTTTCGAGGTGCCGGGCGCCGAGGTTCGACGTCATTATGATGATGGTGTTCTTGAAATCGACCGTGTTGCCGAGTCCGTCGGTCAACTGGCCGTCTTCAAACACCTGGAGCAGGATGTTGTAGACATCCGGGTGCGCCTTTTCGATTTCATCAAGGAGCACGATGGAGTACGGCTGACGCTTCACGCGTTCGGTAAGCTGGCCGCCCTCCTCATAGCCGACGTAGCCCGGAGGCGAACCGATCAGCTTGGAGACTGAGTGCTTCTCCATGAACTCCGACATGTCGAAGCGAACCAGGGACTTCTCACTGCCGAACAGGAATTCGGCGAGCGCGCGGGCGACTTCGGTTTTGCCGACGCCGGTCGGTCCGAGGAAGAGGAACGAGCCAGCGGGACGCTTGGGCGACTTCAGGCCGGCGCGGGAGCGGCGGATGGCCCGTGACAGGGCGCTGATCGCCTTGTTCTGGCTGATGACGCGGCGGTGGAGTTCGTCCTCAATCCGCATCAGCTTATTCACTTCTTCTTCGCGAATGGCGGTCATCGGGACGCCGGTCCAGCGGGCGACCACGTCCTCAATGTCGTCCTTGCCGACCACCCCAGTAGAGGTGTCGTCCAGGTTGTACTTCTCGCGGAGGATGCGCAGGTTCTCGCGTTCCTTGCGTTCCTCATCCGAATAGAAGCGCGCTTTCTCGAACTCATGGTTCGCGATGGCGGTTTCCATGCGGTGGACGATGAACTTGATCCGCTTCTGGATGTCGGAGACATCGGGAGGCAGTGTCGTCTGCCGCAGCTTCACGCGGGCGCCGGCTTCGTCGATCAGATCGATAGCCTTGTCCGGCAGGAAGCGATCCGGAATGAACCGGGATGACGCGTAGACGGCCGATTCGATGGCGTCGTCCGTGTAGGCGACGGCGTGGAACTTCTCATAGCGTTCCTTGACGCCGAAGAGGATACGGACGGCGTCCAGTTCATTCGGCGGCGGAACTTTGACGGCCTGGAAGCGACGCTCGAGTGAACGGTCCTTCTCAATCGACTTCCGGTACTCACCGGGCGTGGTAGCGCCGATGCACTGGATTTCGCCGCGCGAGAGGGCGGGCTTCAGGATGTTGGCCGCGTCGAGCGACCCTTCGGCCGAGCCGGCTCCGACGAGGGTGTGCAACTCATCAATGAAGATGATGGCGTTCTGGTTCTCCATCAACTCCTTCATGATCGTTTTCAGACGCTCTTCAAACTGGCCGCGGTACTTGGTGCCGGCCACGATGAGCGACAGGTCGAGTGCCAGAATCCGCTTGTCGGCGAGGAACGAGGGTACGTCGCCTTCGGCGATTTTCTGGGCCAGACCTTCGACGATGGCGGTTTTGCCTACACCGGGCTCGCCGATGAGCACCGGGTTGTTCTTGGTGCGGCGGCAGAGAATCTGGATTACGCGGTCGAGTTCATGGTCGCGCCCGATCAGAGGATCGAGGGCACCATCAATGGCCGACTGTGTCAGATCCCGGCTGAATTCCGCCAGCAGGGAGCTTTCCTTAGGCCGGTTGGACGCCATCTTCTCCGAGGAAGAGCGTGCGATTTCTTCCCGGACCTGTGACAGCCGGAGACCCCGCTCATGCAGGATTTCGGCCGCAAAACTCTTGTCTTCCCGCAGCAGGCCGAGCAGCAGATGCTCCGTGCCGATGTGCTTGTGGTTCAGACGCTCCGCTTCTTCGGCGCCATAGGCAAGCACTCGTTTGCACTCGTGGCTCAGCGGAAGGTCGACTGACGTGGAAACCTTCTCGCGGATCGTAGTGTGCGACTCGATCTGCTTCCGGATGGACTCGATGGCAGCGTGGGAGCGCAGAAACCGGTTGGCCAGGGCCTTATCTTCGCGGAGCAGTCCCAGAAGCAGGTGTTCGGTCTCGATATAAGGACTGCCGAACTGGCTTGCCTCATAACGCGCGAAGAAAATCACCCGCCGGGCTTTTTCGGTATAACGTTCAAACATGATCCGTCCCGTCTTTCCTTGCAGTATCCCTGGGGCCATTCCCGCGCTGCAAGCTCGCAGGAGGACCGAACACTTCATTCCGTGGCAGGAGCGTTCCGTTATCTAAATGTAAGATGCGGTCGCACCGCTTCGCGAAGCCAATATTGTGAGTCACGAAAACCGACGTCAGCCGGTGCACCCGGTGTATTTCTTCAAAGACGTCCGCGATGCGCTCTCCGGTACGTGAGTCGAGATTTCCTGTGGGTTCGTCTGCGAGCAGAACCCTGGGGCGTCCGACGAGGGCGCGCGCAATGACGACGCGCTGCTGCTCCCCACCGGACAGTTCGCCAGCCCGGTGTGTCGCCCGGCGGCCCAGTCCAACTTCCTCCAGCCGGTCGGCCGCCTGTTTGGCGGCTTCCTGGCGGGGCACGCTCCGAATCAGGAGCGGCATCATGACGTTTTCGAGCGCTGTAAACTCTGGAAGCAGGTAGTGGGTCTGCCAAACGAATCCCACGTGCCGGTTCCGAAAATCGGCCAGCCCCGCTTCATTCAAGGTGGTGATTTCCGTGCCACCGAACTGAATGGTCCCTTCTGTTGGACGGTCCAGACCGCCCAGCAGGTGCAGAAGAGTGCTCTTACCGGCGCCGGATTCCCCTGTTAATGCAAGGCGTTCGCCCTCTCGCACATCGAGCGACAGGTTCTGAAATACGACGACCGTATTTTGGCCAGATTGGTAGCGCTTGCCCAGCTGTGAAGTCCGAATAGCGACCGGCGTTTCGGTGATCAAGTGCTTCCTTCTCCATTTTACGACCCTGACACGTCCCGCGTCCCCTGATTGTTTCCTGGAGCGTTTTACGGAGTGCAGGCGGAACGCCTTCCTGGGCGCGTTACCTGTCTTTTCGGCTCAGTCGGGACCGGTAATAGAAAACATTTTGCAGAGCCTGGTGGAACTGTGAACGACAGCCCTCGGACGAGCTTTTCACCGCGGGTTCGATTCTTCCGATATCATGGCGGGTCAGATATGAGACACACTGCACTGGTTTTCCTCCTTCTGTCGACCGTGGCGCTGCCGGCAGCCGAACGTGTCGCTACACCGATTGACAACGACAGCGTCAAGGTTTTAGACGTCACAGTCCAGCCCGGTGAAAAAACACGGCTGCACGAACACAAGATCAACCGCGTGATGATCTACCTGGACGCGGGCAAACAACATTTCGAGTGGCAGGGCGGCAAGCCCACCGACATCCACTGGAAAGCCGGTCAGGTGCTCTGGAGTCCGGCGGCCGGGATGCACATTGCCGAGATTACGAGCAAGACCCCGGTGCGCATCATTGAGGTGGAACTGAAAAAGCCGGGCGGCGGGAAATCGCCCTCCGCACCCGCGAAGGATCCGCTCAAGGTAGCGCCGAAAAACTACAAAGTCGAGTTCGAAAACGACCAGGTGCGCGTGGTTCGCGTGAAGTTCGCGCCTGGCGAGACGGTTCCGATGCACGAGCATGCCACCAATCGCGTTGCGGTCGGTCTGGTGGATCAGGATTTCCGGATCACGACGGCCGAGGGCGTTGTGCAAACTCCGAAGCGCAAGGCTGGCGAGGCGTCCTGGGGAACGCCGGTCTCCCACAAGGAAGAGAACCTGGCGAAGCAGCCGTTTGAGCTAAGGAAGCGTAAAACAATTAGATGGACTTTTTACGAGTTCGGGGAGATGGTGTAATTCCAGTCACCATGGAAGTCGTCGCGGACAATCCGGATCGCT
>JAWXCM010000051.1:0-3587 GCA_034408745.1 Bryobacteraceae bacterium | reverse complement strand
CTCGTCGACTCCCCCACCCGAGACACCAGCCGAGCGTTAGTAGTATCCAGAGTCACGGGCTTCCACGGCATAGGATTGCTCTGCACAGTCAACGGCTGCGACGCAACCCCGCTGCGATTCACAATCCGCCCCATCACCAACCCAGTGATCGACGAGCCGTCTGCACTCTTAGCCACCGGCGCCACCACATAGTCATTGCTGTTGGGGAATCGCTGCGCCGTGCCGCCCACGTTATCGCCCTGCCATCCGCTGCTCAGCCCGATGTCACCCACCGCGCGCTCCCGCACCGAAAGCTCGATGCGCCCGCCTCGATTCGGAACGTCATGCCACAACAGCCCACTGCTCTTCGACATGTTCACGGGCTTGACGACGAAGAACGTCGCCATGTATTCCACCACTCCCTGCTTGTTCTTCGGCGCGAGTTTCAAATCCTGAATCACCGCGTTCTTAGCGTTTTTAGGATCCAGCACCCCATAAGCACGGCCCGCGACAGTCTCATACTGCCCCACCTCGCCATAGCGGGCGCCATCGAACGCAGGCGAGACTCTCTGGTCGACGACAATGCGCGTGATCCGCGCCCATCCCACCCGGCACGTCAGCAGAGCAATCAGGAGCACAACAGAGACACGGGAAACCAGCAGAAGCATAGATGTGATTCTATGTCCCCACGCGCCATCATCTGCCGCAAACGCCAATCGAATAGAATGTGACCAAAGCCAATCAGTGATGCCAAACACCACGGTTCAAAACATGTACGGCCGCCCCTTCGAGATCATCGAAGGAGACGACCTTGGTTCCCTGTGCGAGGAAACCATCCGAAAAGGCGGAGGGGCGCTGGCCACCAACACCGCCATGATGTGCCGCCCGTTCTGCGCTTCGGGCGCGGGCAACCCCATCATCTCCGCGCATCGATCCCCCATTCCAGGTTTCGAGTGGGACGAAGTGTGGTTCGGCTACGAAGACTTCACCTCCGAAGAGGACTTCCTCCGCCAGCACGGCTACTACGGCTCAGGACGGTGCTACATCGTCGTCAACACCGGCGGCAGCAAGAAGCTCGTAGCCCTGAAGGACTTCATCAACCACAAGCCCGACCTCATGCTCGGCCCCGCTCTCCGAGCCCTCGGCCACGGCATGTTCCGCTACTCCAAGTTCTTCATCAACAAGAACCGGCTCCCGCACCACACGCACGACGTCAAAGAGGAAGCCTACTGGATTGAGCCGACCATGATCGTCGACTACGACCTCTTCGACGAACAGTGCTTCATGACCCTCGGCCTTCACGAAGACTTCGGCCCGGAACAACTCCGCGAGTACCTCACCGCAAGCGCCTGGGACGACCCCATGAAGGCCATCAAGCGCCACGCCCGCTGGTACTACATGCGGCCCGGCGCCGCAATGATCATGAAGACCCAGAACCTGCACGGACCCGCCGCGCTGCTCCCGCACTACGAGCCCCAGTTCCTCGACGACGGCTATCGCATGTATGAGCCGATGCCCAGGATCCCGCGCAGTCTCCTCGTGGGCCGTGAGATTCCCACCCACCTCCGGGGCGACATCGAAGCCGACTCAAAGGCCGACCGCGAAGAGCTGCTCGACTACCTCGTCTCCAGCGAAGCCCTCGACTGGGACAATATCCATGACCCGCGCTACGGCGAGAAGCACGGCTGCACGCCCATCCTCGACACCACAACCTGCGACGGCAACGATGTCACCGACCACTGGATCATCTACGGCGCATTCGGCCGCGACAACAACCATCAGGTCCTCGCCTCCAAACGCCTCGTCCTCCAGCCAGGCGTCGAGTACCGCATGAACGACCCCGTCGGCTCCGACCTCATCTGCACCGCCGGAGTCGGCACCGTCGGAACCCACGTCGCCGCCGCCCCCCGAGCCCTCAAGCCCGGCGACCTCGGCAACTGGTGCTTCGTCATCCCAGCCGAAACCGCGCGCGAAGTGGTCATCCGAAACACCGGCGACAGCGAGATGGTGCTGCTCCGCACCTTCGGCCCCGACCACCCGACCATGCCCCTGCTCTCGTGGCAGGACCGCGGCACTCTCATCCCCAAGCCGCTGCGAAAGTAGCGGCCCGGCCACTGGCATGATAGAGGGACATGATCACTCGCCGGCAAGCACTGCTGGCCGCCGGAATGGCTGCCCCTCTTTCGAACCTCATCGCCGCGGGACCCGACCCCGCCTTCGATGCATTCCTCGAAAAGCTCTTCCGTGAATGGGTCGCGCAGGAGCCCGAGATGGCAACCTCCATGCGCATCTTCGACCGCGCAACGCAGGAGAAGCTCGACAGCAAGCTGAGTGACATCAGTGACGATGCCGCCCACCGCCGCATCTCCCGAGCCAAAGACGCACTCGCCGCATTGGCCAGATTCCGCCGCGACCAGCTCTCGCCAGCCCAGCAGTTCTCCGCCGACATGCTGGAGTACCAGCTCCGAAACATCATCGACGAAGAGCCGCACCTCCGCTTCCACTTCCCCGCCGGAACCAAGGTCGATCAGGCCATGATCATGATGAGCGACCGCGCCAAACAGAACATCTGCCTGCCCGGCTTCCTCTCGTTCGAAACCGTGAATCAGATGAAGCGGTTCACCACGCCCCAGCCGGACGCGAACATCCTCAGCACCGCGTTCGCCCAGAAGCTCCAGAAGATCGAAGGCATCGACCCCGCGCTGAAGACCACCATGGCCGCCGACGCAGTGAAGATCGTAGCCGACGGTGTCGACCCCGCCTATCGCCGAGCCATCGACTCCCTCGCCACCATCAACGCAAACGCCACCAACGACGCGGGCCTGTGGCGATTCCCCGGCGGCGACGCGGCCTACGCCTTCGCCCTCCGCCGCTTCACCACCACGTCCATGACCGCCGGGCAGATCCACCGCAAAGGGCTCGACGAAGTAACTCGCATCGAAGGCGAGATGGAAGGCCTGTTCCGCAAACTCGGCTATCGCGAAGGCACCTCCGAAGAGCGCTTCCGCAAGCTCCAGGATGACAACGGGTATCCCGATTCGCCCAACGTGCGCGACCAGATCCTCGCCGACTACGCGAAGTTCATCGTCGACAACAACAAGCGCTCTTCTGAAGCCTTCGACATCCGGCCCAAATCGCAGTGCATCGTCCAGCGCATCCCCGAATTTCAGGAAGCCAACGCCGCCGCCAACTACTCCGGCCCGCCCGCCGACGGCTCACGCCCCGGCATCTTCCGAGTCCCCCTGCGCGGCCCCAAATTCCCGAAGGTGGGCATGCGCACCCTCGCCGCGCATGAAGCCATCCCCGGCCATCATTTCCAGATCGCACTACAGGTCGAGATGACGTCGCTCCCCTCCTTTCGACGCCAGAGCCCATTCGGCGGCATGTCCGCCTTCGCCGAAGGCTGGGGCCTGTACGCCGAGCGCCTGGCAGCCGACCTCGGCTGGTACAAAGACGACCCCACCAGCGACCTCGGCCGCCTCAACGCCGAACTGTTTCGCGCGCTAGCTTAGCTACTTCTTGGCGCAAAAATCGATTTCGAAAAATGCAAAGGGTGGTAGTGGGGGCAGGAGTGCAGTTCTCATTGAAACGCGAAAAACCCTGCGGGT
>JAWXCM010000050.1:0-9085 GCA_034408745.1 Bryobacteraceae bacterium | reverse complement strand
GGCGTGATGGATCTGATGGCTGAGTGCCTGCGCGATGGCGGACTGGACATGCGGTTGTTTCAGGTGCTGGGGGAAGCGCCGGAAGAGGCCGAGGCGGTGATTGAGGCGGGCGTCGACAAGGTGTTTCTGACGGGCTCGAACGCGACTGGACTGCAGGTGCTGGGGAGGCTGGCGCGGCTCGGGATTCCGTCGGTGATGGAACTTTCGGGCGACGATTCGGTGTTTGTGAGGCCTGGGGCCGATGTCGCACTGGTTCTGCGGGCGCTGCGGTTTGGTGTGGGCTTAAACAACGGCGACACGTGCATCGCGCCGAAACGTGTGTATGCGCCGCCGGAGATGGCCCGGCTGCTGGAAGGCGAATCTCCGCTGCCGGTGATTGAGGCCAGCGATGAGGACGCGATTCGGATGGCGGGCGAATCGGGCTACGGCCTGGGCGCCACGGTGTTCGGCAAGGAACGCGAGGCCACGGAGTTCGCTCGGCGGCTGAACGCGGGTGTGGTGGTGATCAACGACATGATTGTGCCGACAGCCGATCCCCGGGTGTCATTTGGCGGGCGCGGGCGCAGCGGTTTCGGAGTGACTCGCGGGCCTGAAGGGTTGCTGGAAATGACGGTGCTGAAGACGATCGTGGTGAGGCGCAGCCGCTGGCTGCCGCACCTCGATCCACGGCACTCCGAAGACGCGGCGCTGTTCAGCGGCTTTCTGAGATGCCTGCATGGCGGAACGCTGGCGATACGCTGGCGGGGTCTTCGCGAGATGATTGGCGCGGCGATGCGCAGGAAGGGAAGCAGATGAACGGTTCGACGGTGGTGGTGATTGGAAGCGGGCTGGGCGGGCTTACCGCGGCCTGCACACTGGCCGCTCGGGGCTACGCGGTGACGGTGCTGGAGAAGAACGACTGGGTGGGCGGCAAGGCGGCGGTGCTGGAGCGCGGCGGCTTCCGCTTCGACATGGGGCCGACGATTCTGACTGTGCCGTCGGTGCTTCGCCGCGTGTACAGCGAGGCGGGGCTGGAGATGGCGGACTATCTCGACCTGATCCGGCTGGATCCGCAGTGGCGCTGCTTCTTCGACGACGGCTCCGTAATCGATCTGCTCCAGCGGCCTGAAGAGATGGCGCGGTATCTGCAAAAAGCCGCGCCCGATTCGGCGGCCGGATATACGGAATTCCTGGAATTATCGAAGAAACTGCACGAAATTTCCGACCGGTATTTCTTTTGGAAACCGATTGGGGGCGTGATCGACACGCTCGATTTACGGCGGACGTTCCAGATCAGTGTGCTGCAGGATTTGCTTCAGATGCGGATGGGCCGCTCGGTAGCCGGGACGATTCGCGAGTTTATTCCGGACGCGCGGCTGGCGCAGTTGCTGGACCATTTCACGCAGTACATTGGGTCGTCCCCCGACGCTTCGCCGGCGATTCTCTGCGCGATCGCGCATATGCAGACGGCCGAGGGTGTCTGGTATCCACGGGGCGGAACTGGCGCGGTTCCCAAAGCGCTGCGCCGGCTGGCGTCCGATCTGGGTGTCGAGTTCCAGACCGGTGTCGACGTAGCGAGCATCATGACTGAGCACGGTCATGTGACGGGCGTGGTTACCAGCAACGGAGAGACGATTCCGGCGGGTGCCGTTGTCTCAAATTCCGATGCTGTACGGACACACAGGGAACTGCTGGGCGGGGCTCCGGCGCGGGCGTTCGAGAACCGGCGGTCCTATGAACCGGCGTGCTCGGGCGTCGTGCTGTACCTTGGGCTGAACAAGCGCTACGACCATCTGCTGCACCACGATTTCGTGTTCTCTCGCGATCCGCACGAGGAGTTCGAATTCATTTACCGCAAGGGGGAACCGGCTCCCGATCCTACGTGTTACATTGCGGCGCCGTCGGTCAGCGAGCCCGGGGTTGCGCCTCCGGGCGGCGAAGCGCTGTACATTCTGGTTCACACTCCATATCTGCGCCCTCACCACGACTGGAAGGCGATGCTTCCAAAATACCGGCGTGTTATTCTCGATAAACTCGCGAAGACGGCGGGGCTGACGGATCTGGAGGATCGCATCGTGGTGGAGGAAGCGTTGACACCGCAGGACATTCACGACCGGTATCGCGTACTGAATGGTGCGATTTACGGGATCGCGAGTCATGGCCGGTTCAACGGCGCGTTCAAGCCGTCGAATCGCAGCCGCGATGTTCATGGACTGTATCTGGCTGGTGGCGCTGCCCACCCTGGTCCTGGCATGCCAATGGTCATGATGTCGGGCTGGATCGCCGCCGACGCGCTGGATCAGGACGGGGTGGTGGAGCCGGTGCGAAGCGCATGCGTGGCACACGCGTAGAACTGCCGCGAATTCACAAGCGGCTGCTTACCTTATTTTCGGGATACGTCGACTGGTATCTGCGGCGGAACTTCCACTGCGTGCGCGTGGCGGCGTCGAGCTACACGCAGGTTGCGGCGGACCGACCGCTGGTGGTGTGCCTGAATCATCCGTCCTGGTGGGATCCGCTGGTTGCGCTGGAACTGGCGATGGCGTATTTCCCGACGTGGGACCACTATGCTCCGATTGATGCCGCGGCGCTGCGGCAATATCGGTTCTTTCGAAAGCTTGGGTTTTTCGGCGTAGAGCCTGGGACTGCGTCGGGCGCGTCGACGTTTCTGCGAATCGGGGAAGCTGCGCTGGCCAGACCGTCGACCGCGCTGTGGGTGACGGCTCAGGGGCACTTTGCCGATCCTCGCGTGCGGCCGACGGAACTGCGTCCAGGGACCGGTCATTTGCTGTCGAGACTGAGGAATGTGAACGTACTGCCGGTGGCGATCGAATATCCGTTTTGGGAAGAGCGGTTTGCCGAGGTGCTGGTCCGGTTCGGCGAACCGGTGGCCGTGGACGATGGCGCGTCGAAGACGCCGGATGAGTGGAGCGCGCTGGTGGCTTCGCGACTGGAGGCGACGCAGAACCGGCTGGCGGAGTCGGCCGTAGCCCGGGACCGAAATGCGTTTCAGGTGCTGACTATGGGTCGTGTCGGCATCGGGGTCTACGATTTGTGGCGGACTGTGGTGGCCGCGTTGCGGGGTCACCGGGTGCATCGCGCGCATGGCCCGGAGCGGCTGTGAGTGCTGTTGTTGGGTGGATCGCCGTGCTGCTTGCCTCGGTGCCGGCGACGATGTTTGTTGTGAACCTGCCGGTGTTCCGACGATTGAGGCGCGCCGCGGGACCGGTGCCCCCGGTCTCGGTGCTGATTCCGGCGCGCAATGAAGAGCACGCGATTGGGGATGCGGTTCGCGCGGTGCTGGCGAATGCCGATGTCGAGCTTGAAGTGGTGGTCCTGGACGACGGGTCGACGGACGGTACAGCGGGTGTCGTGGCGGCGCTGGCGGCGCGGGATTCGCGGGTGCGGCTGGTGTCGGGAGATGGGCTGCCGGAGGGCTGGAACGGGAAGCAGCATGCCTGTTTCGTGCTGTCCCATCATGCCCGGCACAAATGGCTTTGTTTCGTCGACGCGGATGTCCGGCTGGCTCCGGACGCGCTGAGCCGGATGCTTGGGGAGATGGAACGGAGCGGTGTGACGCTGCTGAGCGGGTTCCCCCGTCAGGTCACGGTCACTTTTTTGGAGCGCCTGCTGCTGCCTCTGATCCACTTTGTGCTGCTGGGGTTCCTTCCGGTTCCGGGGCTGAAGAGCTCGACAAGTCCGGCGTATGCGGCGGGTTGCGGGCAACTGATGCTGGTTCGGCGTTCGGAGTATTTTCGGGCTGGGGGGCATGCGGCGATCCGTGACACGATGCACGACGGCATCCGTCTGCCATTGGCGTTTCGCGAGCGCGGGTTCCGCACGGACATCTTCGATGCGACGGATCTGGCGCATGTTCGGATGTACACCAGTGCGCGGGAGGTTTGGCTGGGGCTGGCGAAGAATGCGGTGGAGGGGCTGGCGGCGCCGAGGCGGCTGCCGGTGTTCACGGTGCTGTTGTTTGGCGGTCAGGTGCTGCCGTTCCTGCTGTTGCTGGCTGGTGCGGGATGGCCGCTGAGCTTCGCTGCCGCGCTGCTGGCCATCGCGCCCCGGCTGCTGGCCTCGCTTCGATTCCGGCAGCCGCTGGATTCGGTGGTGCTGCATCCGCTGGGCATCACGGTGCTGCTGGTGCTGCAGTGGTGGGCACTGATCCGGCATCTGCGGAAGCAGCCGGCGTCGTGGAAGGGCAGGGCGTATGTTCCTGGCCCGCCGTAGCGTCTACGATGGGTGGAGGTTCGAACCCGATGCGGAAACTGATTGCTGTTGTGGTGTGTGCCGCGGGGTTGCTCGGCGCAACTCCCGATGAGAAGAAGAAAGGCCCGGCGAAGCCCGCCGCTCCTGCACAGGAGTCGATGACTGGCTGCGTGGACCAGCGAGGCGAGACCTATGTGCTGGCGGGGTCGGGGATGAAGGAAGAGGCGAAGCTGGCTGGCAAGGCGTTCTCCGACGAAAACTTTGCCCGGTATGTGGGCCACACGGTGACCGTGCGCGGGAGCGTGGACCGGAGCGTGTCGCCGCTGGTGGTTCAGGTGGTGAAGATCGACGAAGTGAGCGCGACCTGCCGGTAGTCTACGGCCAGTATTCCCAGCGCTGGGCCACGACAACGTACAGCGACAGGCATCCGTTGGTGACGGCGTGTGCCAGGATGCAATCGCCGAGCCGTCGCGTCCTCACCATCCAGAAGTTGTAGATGAGCCCGGCGACGATGCCGACCTCCCAGAATGAGCCGTGCTCAGAACCGAACAGGGCGGCGCTTACCAGCATTGATGTCCACGTGAACGCACCGAGCGGCACTTTCCAGAAGTGCTGGTCGACGAGCCAGCGCATGAGCCACGCACGCCAGAACAGTTCTTCAATGATGGGCACCAGGATGATGGCGCGGAAGGAACGCACCGCAAGGACAAGGCTGTCCAACTGATACTTAGGGTCGATGCCACTCTTCAGGTGTCCCAGGTAATCGTTTTGAAAGAGCCAGTGGTTCCGGTAGCCGGGGATGAGGTAGTCCGGCCCGATCCAGAGGAGGAAGACGCCGATGCCGACCGCGGTTGTGGAGATCGGGTGGCTGACCCGGAGGTCGATGACGCTGCGCGAGGTAAGCCACAGCGTCACGGTCAGTATGACGGCACGAAGGGGAAACTCCCAGCGTCCCACGAGGCCTTCCAGGTAAGGCGCCAGGCTAAGCAGAGCAAAAAAGACAACAAATGGCAGTACGTAGGGAAGGGATGACTCAGGTTTGTCCTGAATATCCTTGCGGGCGGTAACCGATTGCATGCAATGAGTGGGCGTGAGGAACAGTGACGGCCACCGTTCCCCGGACTCAAACTTTAGCTGAGTTTCGCCAGCAACTCCTTGATTCGGGTTATTTCCGCGGGGTTGTTGTTATTCTTCAGCGCGATCTCACACTCACGCTTTGCGTTCACTTTGTCGCCCTTCTGGAACAACGCCATTGCGAGATGGTAGTGGAATGTGGTGCGACCGGGGTTCTTGATCGTCAGTTCCCGGAAGATGGACACTGCGCTGTCAGGAATGTTTTTCTTGATATAGATCCAGCCAAGCGTGTCGGCGACATCTTCATCCTGCGGACGCTGTTGCTTGGCTTTCTGCGCCATGGTGAGCGCCTGATCCAGATCATTGCCCGATTCGGCCAGGATGAACGCCAGGTTGTTCAGGGCGATGGCGTTGTCGGGCTGGAGCCGCAGCACCTGCTCATACACGGGTTTCGCCTCAGGGCGCTTACCGCCGGTATCGTACAACATGGCGAGCTGGAGATGTGCAGCCACGTTGGTGGGTGCTAGTTCCTGCGCCTTCCTGACCGCGCCCATGGCATTTTCGCCTTCTCCGGCACGGCGGTACACTTCGCTGAGCTGCAGCCAAACCTGAGAGTTTCGCGGCAGCTTGTCGAGCACGGTCTTGTACTCGGCGATGGCGGTTTTATAGTCGCCCGCATTGCCGGAGATGTTGGCGATGGCGACGTGATATTCGAGTCTTTCCGGATCCTTTGCGATCTCATCGCGCAGAGCTTTGAGAGCCGCTGCCGTATTGCCCTGAGCCACGTAGGTGTCGACCAGGCCCATGAACGCGCGTGGGTCCTTGAACTGCTGGTAGATCTTTCGGAACGAATCTTCGGCGCCCTTATAGTTCTTGTCCTGCAGATCGAGCGCGGCGACCTGAAGGCGCGATTCGGGCAGGTCCGGGAACTGGCTGGTCGTGACCGCGAGTTCTTCGCGAGCCTGCTTCATCTCGCCCATTCCGATCAATGCGCGGCTTCGGAGAAGACGGGCGGCAAGGTTGCCTTTGTCGTAGACCAGGATTTCCTGGGTCATCTGAATCACTTTGCCGTAGTCGCGGCCCTGGAGCATCATCTGGGCGAGCGTGATGCGGGGCAACAGGTAATCGGGACGGAGCTTGATCGCCTCTTCAAACTGAACCTTGGCTGCGTCCCAGTTCTGTCTGGCGAGCAGGGCTCGGCCGAGATTGTACCGGAGCACCGGATTTTCCGGCATTTTGCTGATTACGGTCTGCAGATCGTTGATGGCGGACTGGAGTTGTTCGCGGGTGCCGGCGAGAAGCGACAGAGAGGCCCGGATAGCGATGGCCTCGGAATCCTTGGGATCTTCCTTCAGGATCTCGTTCACAAGCTGCACGGCCTCGTCCTTCTGGTTCTTCTTGACGAGGATTTCCACCAGACGCTTCTGGTACATGTGCTTGTCTTTGGCGAAGCGTTTTGCGCCGTCCTGGTAGCGCTGGGCGGCCAGGTCGTACTCGCGGATGCGCGCGAAGAAATCGCCGACCAGCAGAGGAGAGTTCGGGAAGGAGGTGGGATCGGCCTCGAGGCCCTTAAGCGCTTCCATCATCTGGGGGCGCAGGGCGACGGTGTAATAGTGAGCCGCAAGCTGCAGCCGGACTTCGGGCAGTTTGGGGTTCTTCTCCACCTTGGTTCGAAGGATCTTCTCGGCGTCTTCTGTGCGCTTCGCATTGCCGTAATAGAGGTACAGCACGTCGTAGATGGTGAGTGCGTTCGGGTTCTTCGCCAGCATCTGATAGCCGAGCTTCTCGGCCTCTTGGCCGCGGCCCACGTTGGCCAGCGTCTGCATATAGATCATGACCAGATCCTGCTGGAGAGGCTTGAGGCTGTTGGCTTTTTCGAAGAACTTGACTGCGCCCTGGGCGTCGTTGTCGAACAGAGCGAGGTAGCCGCGCAGGCGGGCTTCGGAGTATGAATTCGGATGGCGCTTGGCGTATTTGTCAGCCAGGTTGCGCAGTTCGTCGGCCAGGGACTTGGGGCGCTTCCGGTCGGCGAGGTAGACGTTGAGATAGAGATTGGTGAGGCGGTCCATCGCGTCGACGTTCTCTGGCATCAACTCGACGGCACGCTGGAGGTCACGCGCCGCATCGACGAAGCGCTGCATCGCAAGCTCCGCCAAGGCGGCTCGATAGTAGGCCTCACCGTACTTCAGATCGCGCTTGAGCGCGTTCCGGTACATGATGAGGGCTTCCTTGTACTTGCCTTTTGAGAAGTACTTGTTGCCATTTTCTACATAGCGCTTCTTGGCGACATTCGGATCGCGATTGCAACCGCCAAGCAATAACAGGAGAACGAGACACGCAGAAACACACAAATTTCGCATAAGGCACACCCAGGGCTTATGGATACACTTCACCACATCTGCACAGTGATTGGCAATCGATCCACCCCGAGGTACGGGTGGGTCATGGTACCCTTTCAAGTCCGCCCGAAGGGCTATTTTCCTACAAAAGGTCACTCCACGGCAACAGTTGGGACCGCGGGGCCTGTCTTCTGGCTTTCCACACCGCCAACGCGCAGCAGCACGGGCAGATCGTCTCCCCGCATACGGTTCCCAGGTACCCGTAAATTCACCTGGTATACCCCGATGATTCCCGGCGTCAGCCCCACCCAATCGACGATCATTTCCGACTGGCTGTAGCGTGGATCGCCGAAGTACAGCTTCACGTCGTCAGCGACTTCGGCGAGCGGCGTGGAAGGCGATGCCTGGCCGGAGACGACGCGTCCACCTTTGGTGGTGCCGAGCCCTGTAGCGAACATCATCAGAGCTTCATCCCTCCTGGCCGGGCTGGCTTTTGTGACTGGCGTGCCGTTGTGGCGGAACAGGAGAACTTCTTTGGTCTCGGGATTCGCGAAGATGGCGGGAGCGGCCTTAACCAGCGTCAACTGCTGCGGCGGAGATGCGGCCTTGCGGTCGATGTTGCGCAGGATCATGCTGTAACGGCCGGCAACGAGTTCAGGAGGGATCTGCGCGTTTACCTGCCCGGATGAGGTCATAAGCAGCGGAACTGGCTGGTTATTCAGAGTGATGCAGAGCCCGCCCATCAGGGTCGGAGCCGTTCCGCCCGTATACAGCCCGTCGGTAGCCAGATTCCGGCCAAATACGGATATGAGCGAACCGGGCGCGAAGCTGGCGGTGTAGCTGCTGAGGTTTACGGTGCCGTTCTGGTTGACGACCGGCCGGTCCGCTGGAAGAGGTGCTTCAAGGGGCAGAACGCTGAGGCCGCTGGTAGTGATCGCGAAGATGTTGGTTCCGGTGCCGTCAACTGCCATAGTTCTGCCGTCGACGTTCACCCGGGTGGCGCCCACCTGGGAGGAGATGGGCCCTTCGAGGGAGGTACCGCTTCGGATTGTGTTGCCCGTATTGAGGTCGACCAGTTCGACGGTGCCCGTTTCGGTGGCCAGCGTGTTGGCGTTGGTGCGAACTGGTTGCGTGAAGCGGACGAATGTGGTGGCGCTGGCCGGAGCGACGGCCGACACGGGCCGGCTGACCAGGGTCGGGGTGGTGACCTGTCCCGGGCGCCCCTGAACCGGCGCGGCGGTTGTTCCGGCGTTGCCTGTGGGAGTCAGGGCGGAGTTCAGGATGAAGCCGTTGGCGAGGAAGTACTGCCCACGCGGACCAGCCGCGATCGGGCCATAGAAGCCCTGGATCGGGTTGGTGAAGATCTGCCGCCCCTGGACGAACTCGTCCGCCAGAGCATCATACAGGTACACGAAGCCATTGCCTGCCAGCAGCATAACGGCCTCGCCATTGGGAGTCGCGGCCATGGTCCGGGGGGCGGT
>JAWXCM010000049.1:0-5454 GCA_034408745.1 Bryobacteraceae bacterium | reverse complement strand
GACATGCTGGCCGCCATCGGAGCCAGCGCCGTGCTGGCCGAAACCACCGAGACGTTTGGCGCCGAGCACCTCCTGGTGAGGCGCGCCCGCAACCGCGAGGTCGCCGACCGCTACCTCGGCTTCATCAAGAGCTACAAGACGTACCTCAACCGGTTCGGCGGCAGCTTCGACGACAACCCGTCGCCCGGCAACAAGGCTGGCGGCCTGACCAACATTCTCGAAAAGTCGCTCGGTGCCGTGGCGAAGGCCGGTACATCGCCGATGAACGACGCCATCGACTACGCGGAGCGCGTCACCACGCCGGGCTTTATCTTTATGAACACGCCGGGGTACGACCCGGTGTCGCTTACCGGGCTCGCGGCGGGCGGAGTCAACCTCATCGCGTTCACCACCGGACGCGGGAGCGCCATTGGTTTCCCCACCATCCCGGTGATCAAGATCGCTACCAACAGCCCTATGTACCGGCGCATGCGCGACAACATGGATATCAACGCGGGCCGCATCGCCGACGGCGATTCCACCGTCCATGAGATTGGCCGCGAGATCTTCGACATGGTTCTCCGCGTGGCCTCGGGCGAGCAAACCTGCGCCGAGAGGCTCGGGCACAAGGAATTTGTGCCGTGGAGAATCGGTCCCGTTCTATGAGCCGTAACAACCCTCTTGGGTACCTGACCGCGCAGATCGATCAGTGGCGTGCCGCGGGCTCTTACTTCCGTCTTCGCGAACTACAGACGGCCTGCGAGCCCGTTTCCCGCATCGATGGACGCGAGGTGATCAATCTTGCGTCCAATAACTACCTGGGACTCGCGAACCATCCGAACCTGGTGAAGGCCGCAGTCGAGGCAACCGAGAAGTATGGAGCCGGGTCCGGAGCCGTGCGCACCATTTCCGGCACCATGTCACTGCACCTGGAGCTGGAGCGGCGCATCGCGGCATTTAAGAATGTTGAGGCTTGTGTTGTATTTCAGTCTGGATTTGCGGCAAATGCGGGCACAGTTTCGGCAATATTAACGCCGGACGACCACATCATTTCCGATGCCTTAAACCATGCCAGCATCATTGACGGATGCAGGTTGTCGAAAGCGAAGATCCACGTCTTCTCTCACAAGGATATCGGCGGCGCGGAGGAGAAACTTTACGCCCTGCGCGACCGGCCTGAAAGAAAGCTGCTGATCACCGACGGCGTGTTCTCCATGGATGGCGACATCGGCCCGCTTCCCGCGCTGGTGGCGCTGGCGGAGAAGTATGGCGCCACCATGATGATCGATGACGCGCATTCTTCCGGCGTGCTCGGGCGAAACGGGCGCGGCACTGTCGATCACTTCGGCCTGCACGGCCGCGTCGACATTCAGGTCGGCACGCTGTCGAAGGCAGTCGGCGTGCTGGGCGGATACGTGTGCGGCACCCGCGATTTTATTGACTTTTTGTATCATCGCGCCCGCCCGTTCCTGTTCTCTACGTCGCACCCGCCGGCCGTCCCAGCCTCCTGTCTGGCGGCATTCGACATCCTTGAGAATGAGCCCGATCGCGTGGAGCGGCTCTGGTCCAACACACGGCGGTTCCAGTCCGGACTGCGAGCCTCAGGCCTTTCCACAGGGGATACTGAGACTCCGATTACTCCAGTCATGGTTGGCGACACCGCGGCGGCATTCGAGTATTCGCGCAGGCTCTTCGAAGCCGGGGTATACGCAACCGGGATTGGTTACCCTACGGTGCCTCAGGGCAAGGCCCGCGTTCGCGCAATTGTCACCTCTGAACACACACCGCAACAGTTAGACAGAGCGGCAGAACTAATGGCAGATGTCGCAGGTCGTATGGGCATATGCCACCCTATGCCATCTCAGTAATTCTCACCGCACTACGGAGAAGAACACTGAGGTTTTTAGTAATTTAAATTAGGCAATGTTCCTGATTTGTAGAGTTCCATTTCGATGCTAACTTTATCTTGCAAGCCGGTAGAAACTGGCTGCACAGGGAGAGAAAAAAACAATGAAGCTCATCAACAGCATCTGGAATGACAACAGCGGACAGGACCTGATCGAATACGCGCTGATGGCCGGTTTCGTCGCGGTCGCCGCTGGCGCAGTGGCCCCGAATATCGCCACCAACGTGTCCACCGTTTTCAGCAAGGTCAACACCAAGCTGAGCTCGGCCGCCGCGCAGGGCTAATCTCCACAACGACCTACTCCCCCCGGGGGGCCTGCGGGCCTTCCGGGGTGACCACCCCTCAGTCCTCCCTCCTTCCTCCGCTCGGCAATCCCCATTCAAACTTTAGACTTTGCTCAAACTTTTATTTCTAATCGTGTCTCGGTGTGTCCTGGTATATATACCACCCCCTATACCTCCCCTATGCCCTTTTGCCCGCATTCCAGGGAATATGGATGAGGTCTCCAGGAGTACACGCTGATAGGAAAGACTGGACAAATGGTGTTATTTTAAGTCAGCAACAGGAAATAGTTGCAGGGAGAGGAGATAAAACAATGAAACTTATCGCGCGCATCTGGAACGACGACCGGGGTCAGGATCTGATTGAGTATGCCCTGATGGCCGGCTTCGTCGCAGTGAGTGCAGCAGCAACAGCCCCCAATGTCGCTGAGAACATCAGCACGGTCTTCAGCAAAGTCAACGCAAGACTTGGCGACGCCGCGGCACAGGGCTGATCTTTAAACATCCGGGGCGGGAAAACCACGGCATCCTCCCGCCCCAACAATTCTCGAATTAATGAGAAGCCGAGCCCACCGGAACACCGGGAAGATGGCGCGGCAGATCGCCCTTCTGGTCGAACGGCCACTCCTTCGAAGTCCCCACAATTTCCAGCGTCGGATTCGCTTCCACCACACTCCGCAGGTTCTCCGTCAGCCCGATCATGCCGATATCCAGCGAGTTGCGAATCCAGCCGATGGTAATTTCTTCGGAGTTGAACTTGCCGACGGTGGGCCATAGCTTCGAAAGGCACTCACGGTCGCTGGCATAGTTGATGGGCGTCCGGATTGCAGCCGGCGTCGACGCTGTAAGTGAGTTGATCGCGGTCGGCGTCCAGTCGATCTCACCGAGCAACCGCTCGTGAATCATATCCGCCATTCCAAGCCCGACGCCGTTGCGATGGCTGTGCTCGCTAATGCCCCGCACGTAGACGCGCTCGAATTTCGGAGCCGTGTCCCAGGGATTGTACTCGCCGTGAACGCTGCGGTTGACCACCTTGGTGTCCATGCCGGCGCCGCTGTAGTTCTTGCCCAGCTCGTCCAGGATCAGGATGTCGAGGTCGCACGGGATGCGGCCCATCCACGTCTTGACGAGCGCCAGCAGTTCCTCTTCCTTCTGCTCCATCGCGTCCACCGGCACCGCAGTCAGCTGCGCTGTGTTGTGGTTGCCATCTTCGAGGATCGCGAGGCCACCGAGGATCTTGCCCGACTTCAGCACCTGACGCCCGACATTACGGATGACGCGCTCCAGTCCGACCTTATACGCGTAGGTGTGATACCGCTGCGCGCCGGCGAACTTGCCGAGGCCGATCGCCATCATCTTGAACAGGCCGCTCTCAATGGAGCCCGCGAAATCGGTGTGCCACTTGACGCGCCCGATCAGCATCACGCCGTCGCTCTCAAACGCCAGGCGGTCCATGAAGGCCTCAATGCCCTCGCCCGTCGTACCCAGCGAGACCACTTCCAGCTGGCTGATCACCGGGCAGCCCATCGTCTGCTCAGTAATGCCGTAGTGGTCGAGCACGGAGGCCTGTCCCTCGGCCGTCGCGGCACCGTGGCTGCCCATCGCCGGAAACAGGAACGGGTGCATGCCCCGGTCTTTCCAGAACTGCACCACAGCCCGGACAATGGTGTCGATGTTGTGGATGCCCCGGCTGCCGACGCCGATTGCGACTTTCGCGCCCGGCCGCAATTTCCCGGCAAAGCCGGATTCGGCAAGCTGCTTGTGCACCTCGGCCGGAATGTCGCTGAGGCTGCGGTCTGGAAAGTGCTGGCGCACCAGCATGTAGCGGGACAAGTGCATGCCCCGATTATATAAACCTCAGCGCCTGTGCTGGCGGCGCAATTCCCGGGGGTCGTCCATGGCCGTCGGAGGCAGTGGGTCGCGAGGCTCACGGGCTTTCGCCGGATCGAAGATTGCCGGGTCGACGGGCTTCGTCTCCGAGGGGCGCAGGTCGGCCGCGTCCGTGAAGCAGTCGCTGAGGTCGGCGGCGGTCGCGTCGTACAGATTCAGCGGCGGAATGCGCAGGATGCGAAAGACGGTTTTCAGCATTCCGGGCATGCTGCTGTGCTTTTGCGACACGTAGCCAGCCTTTGCGTACGGGCTCGCGATCAGCATGACGGTGCGATGCGAATCCACCGGGTCGACACCGCCCTGCGAATCGTCTTCCGTGATGAAGACCGCGGTCTGCTTCCACTCGGGGCGCGATGTCAGGTACGTCATGATGCGGCCCAGCGCGTAGTCATTGTCGGCCATGAACGACGATTCGACCGGATAGCCATCTTTCGGCCGGGGCTTTGCGCCATGATCGTTGGGCAGATGGATGAACAGCAGCCGCGGCAGCTGCGGGATGTCTTTCAGCTCCTTCAGAAGCTGATCGGCACGGAACTGGTCGGGGATGTTGGTATTGTACTGTGGGTAGGTGCGGCTGGTGTTGCGATACAGCGGCTCGGGCATCGGAACGTTGGTCTTGTACTTCGCGCCCGTCGGCTTGAGACCTTCGCCCTCGTCGACACCGGCCAGTTCGAAGCCCTCACCAAAGTTGCGAAACGTGATGCCGTTGCGTTCCAGATGATGCCACAGGCTGCCCGCTTCCAGCTGCTCTTCCGGATGGACCGACGAATTGCTCTGCGCGAACAGCAGACGCCCTGGCGCGGTCGGGGACAGGCGGAAGTCTTTCTGGCCACCATACGCCGCCATCAGCGTGCTCTCCGTCCACGCGTCAGGATACGAGCCTACGATCCAGTGGTGGCCGTCGACGCTGACCTCGGAATCGGCGTAGAAGTTCGAACTGCTGGCAAAGCGCCGCGCGAGTTCTGCGTGGTTAGGCGCGACCTTCGGCCCGAACCTGCCGCCTTCGCCGAACACCTCGTCGTAAGTGCGATTCTCCTTCACGATGATGACCACGTTGCGAAGCGCGTCCGGTAGTTTGGCGGGCGCGGACCTGGACGAAACGAAGCCATTGTTCGCGAGCACCTGTGCAGTATGCGCCGACAGATCGGACGGCAGATCGAAGCGGGTCACCGCGCCCTTGCGCAGGTCGTACTGGAAGCTCTGTGCGAGGCCCTTGTTCGGACCGGTGCCGAAGCCCTTGGCGTTGGCCACCCAGACAGTGTTGCCGTGCGTCGCGATGCGCGTCGGGAACCAGGCTGATGGAATATGCCCGACGACCTTGCCGTTCTCGATCACGCCTACCGCGTTGATCCCGGCCTCGGCGACCAGCAGCTTCGAGCCTATGACCGCGAGGCCAAT
>JAWXCM010000048.1:0-12449 GCA_034408745.1 Bryobacteraceae bacterium | reverse complement strand
TCGCGGCGGGCATGATTGTCGCGGGCCTGTGGCAGGACAAGGTGGGGCCGCGGCTGGTGGCATCTGTGGGGGGGCTGCTGCTGGCTCTCGGTTGTCTTGTGGCGGGGCTGAATGCCGACACGCTTTCCGGGCTGATTGTCGGGTACGGACTGATCGCCGGAGTCGGAGTCGGCTTCGCTTATGTGACTCCCATCGCGATGTGCATTAAATGGTTTCCGGACAAGCGAGGGTTCATTGTCGGGCTCGCTGTGATGGGCTTCGGGGTGGGACCGTTGCTGTTTGGCCCCCTGATCGAGGCGCTGATTGGGGCCGACCCGGCAGCATTCGCTCAGACGATCCCGCGCACTTTTTTCGTGCTGGCGGCGATGTTTGCCATTGGCGTCACGGGTGCGGCGCAGTTTTATCGAGTTCCTCCCCCGGGCTGGAAGCCGGCGGGCTGGGTGCCGCCTACGTCGCGGACCGCGGGTCGGGAACTGCCGCCGTCGGCCACGCTCGGCACCTGGCAGTTCTACGCGCTGTGGCTGCTGTACTTCCTCGGAACGTCGGTTGGTTTGACGGCGATCGGCGAGGCGTCGCCGCTGTTGAAGCAAATGGCGGGACCGGGTTCGATTCTGTCGGCTGGGGCGGCGCTGGGAGTGATGAGCATTTTCAACGGAGCGGGCCGGATCGGCTGGGGTGCCGTGTCGGACCGGTTCGGCAGAAAGCCGGCGGTATTTGGGATGTGCGCCGGGTCGATTCTGGCATGCGTGGCGTTCTTGCGGGCTCCGTCGGGGTTCGCGCCGCTGCTGGTCGGGCTGTGCCTGGCCGCCTTTTGCTACGGCGGGTATCTGGCGCTGATGCCGTCGTTTACGGCTGACTATTTTGGACCGCGCAGCGTGGGGGCGAACTACGGACTGCTGTTCACTGCGTGGGGCGTGTGCGGGTTCGTGGTGCCGGGCTATTTCGCGGGAATCATGGACGCGGCCCGGGCTGCGGGCGACGTCGCGGGCGGGAAGAACCAGGTGTACCTGACTCTGGCGGCGCTGTCGCTTGCAGGGGCGGTGGTTACAGCGTGTCTGCGCTCTCCGGTGCGGCCACCTGGTGAGGCTCCTCCGTTGCACTGAGGAATGCTTCAAGGCGCTCGAAGGTCGGGCCGGGGTTCTCAAAGTGCGGCATCGACTTTGTGTCTTCGATGCACGCCATCTCCCAGTTTGCGTGGTCGCGGCAGAACTGCGGCAGCAGGTCGGACGGGCCGAAGTCGCCCAAATCGCAGAACGCCAGCACGGGCTGCTGAATGGCCGAGTACCAGCTGCGGACATCGGGAGTAAACAGCTTGCCGGCGATGAAGTAGAACGGTGCGTAGCGGGCGCCGGGGCGGTGCGACGTGAGGAAGGCGTAGTCGGCGAGCCCGGGGTCCACCTGACCGGCGAACGCCTTCTGCAGGAAATAGTCAATAGACGGTCGCGTAACCAGCAGATCGAACACCGCCTGGCTCCAGACGGGGAAGGTGACGGCGCGGTGGACGCGCTCCGAGCCTCTGGGTGTGGTGCTCTGGAAGCCAGTCGGGGCAATCATGGCCAGCGAGTGGAAGAAATCAGGCTGTTCCACCGCGGCGATTGCGGCGAACTCGGACGACAGCGACAACGCGACGATGTCCACGGCATCCGCTCCGGCAAGCTCTCCATCGACGAAATCGAGGATGGCCTGCACGTAGATGTCGGGGTGATAGGTGCGCTCGGCGCGCTCGGAGAACCCGAAGCCTGGCAGATCCAGGGCGAACACCGGCCGTTTGCCACGAAAGTGTTCAAACACCGGCAGCATTTCATAGCTGGATGCGGCGGCGTTGATGCTGTGGAGCAGGATCAGGGGGCGGCCCGAGGAGGCCGATTCGTCGGCGTAAAAGGAAAGGCGCCCGGAAAGGGGCGTGGCGGTAACGTAGCGGTTGGCGCGAATGGCAGGCGGAACGCTCTGCCGGTGGTTGATGAACAACGCGCTCCAGGCCGTCCAGCCGGCGGCAGCGGCGAGTCCGGTGGCGGTGACGACGCCCGCTCCTTTGGCGATGGTCTTGAGTGCGCTGGCAGAATTCGAGGTACGCATGGCGGCTCTGTCTTTAGTGTCGCGCCGTTGTGGTTGAGGATTGCAAAGTCACGCCCGCCGCCTGGTGGAGCGACGGGCGTGTGAAGGTTAGGGGAACTATTCTTTCGGGGAAAACTGGCGCAGTTTAGGGCCGCGAATGTCGACCGTTTCCAGCGTGTAACCGGCTGGCATTTCGAACAGCGATTCAGCAGGCTCCTCGCGGCGAACGTTACTGAGGCGGTAGGTAGTGACGCCCTGCCGGGGGTCGACGTGCTTCGACATCACTACCATCTGGAGTTCGGGGGAGTACCACCGCTCATTCACAATCTCGATGGGGCGTTCGTTGCCCATCTGACCCGCGGGAATGGTGGTGACGTTGCGGGTGCCTTCCACCGCGACGCCTTCCATGTTTTGTTTGCCGAGCTTTTCGACACGGGAGTTGCGGTCCACGCCTTCGGCGGTGCGCATCATCCTGATGCCCGCGACACCAGGGGCGCCTTCAATCACTTCCGTGTGCTCGCTCTTGTGTACCACGGTGGCCGAACGTCCGGCGGTGACGATTCCACCCATTACTGGACCGGCGCCCGCGATCTTTGCGCCGGACTCACCGCCGACCGCGGACGAGATCTGGATGTTGAACGTATGGCCCGACGACTTGTTGGCCGTCCGGTTCGTATGGTTCAACGTGTAGCTTGTGTTGGTGGTTGGGTCGAAAAGGAACGAGAATTTCGGTGCATCGGCTCCACTTAATCCAGGCAGGACCGGGGTCATATCGCGTCGCGTCCGGCCCTTGCTGTCGCGTGCCACCGTGGTGGTGTCTTTGTGTACAATGCGGTTGCCGTCCTGCAACTCCTGCACGGATTCGGTGGTAGCTTCGGCGGTGTAAGGCGCGCCTTTTACGGTTGCCGCAGCGCCGAACTCGCTGCGTACGAACTCGACGTTGCCGGCGCTGGATTCCGCGGCAGGGCTGAAGAAAACGGTCCGGGGCAGGGCAGAGTCGGCCGGCGCCGGAACGCGGAGCTGGATTACATCGGACTGTGCAAAGGCCAGGCCGGATGCAAGAATGGAGGTCACGAAGAGGTTTGTTCGCATGAGCTTATGTAACTCGCTTTCCGAATGGTATTCGGCGCCGGGCGCGGGGAAGTTCCACGATTGTCGTAAAGTATCGTGATTTACGAGTCGAAAGTAAACTAACGTGACCATTCGCACGGCAGTACTGTTTTTGGTCGCGAGCCTGTCGTTTGCCCTTCCGCACGGGTCCGATTCCACCAGTTTTCGGCACGACACGTGGCAGAGCGCCGAGGGTTTGCCGCATGACGTCGTGCGAGGCCTCGCGCAGACTCCGGACGGCTATCTGTGGATCGGCATGACGAACGCGCTCGCCCGCTATGACGGTAGTCGAATTGTACGGGTTGCGGGGGCGAAGCTCGTGTCCACGCAGATTACAGCAGTCGCCACGGACCGCTCAGGCCAGCTGGTGGTTGGTACGCTCAGCGGATTGTTCCGGCTCAAAGGCTCGGAACTGACCTCTGTTGATGTGAAGCCGGGCGTCAGCTCGATTCGGGGAATTGCCACGGACCGGGACGGTTATATCTGGGCTGCGACCGAACTCGGTTTGTTTCGGGTTGGCGGGTCCCCGGCGAAAGCGGTCCAGTTTCTGCCGGATGTGTATGTGAACAAAGCGGTGGTGGGGGCCGACGGGTCGGTGTGGGCCGCCAGCAAAATGGGTTTGTTTCGCATTCCTCCAGGCGCGTCGCCGGGCAGTCCCGTGCCTCCCGCGATTCTTCCTGGCCAGTCCGTGATGTCAGTGATGGAGCTGGGCAACGGCCAGATTCTTGTCGGGACAGACGGCAACGGCCTGTGGGCTGTCGACGCGGATTCAAAGGCGCGGCGGATCTTCTCCCGGGAGCTTGGCAACATCGTCATGGCTCTGCGCCGCGACCAGACTGGCAACCTTTGGGTGGGCACGTGGGATCGCGGTCTGTACCTGGTGTCGAACTCGGTGGTCAGCCAGCCTGCTCAGGACCTCGGGGAGGGTGTCCAGGTCACCAGCATTTTTGAGGACAGGGAGGGGAATATCTGGGCCGGGTCGCGCGGCACCGGGCTGCATCGGCTGAGACGGCATCTGATCCACAATCTGACGACAGCCGATGGACTGCCGCACGCGCTCGCGTGGGCGGTGGCCGAGTCGATTGACGGAACGGTCTGGATCGGGACCGACGGTGGGTTGGCTTACGTGCGTGCCGGACGGGTACGCCATTTTACTGAAGCGGAGGGGCTGCCACCTGGCGTCGTGACGACCGTGGCATCGGCGCCGGACGGCACGGTTTACGCCGGTACGCCGGGGCGGGGTATCTGGAAGATTCGCGGTGACCGGGCCGTAAAGCTGGATATTCCCGAGGCGCTCGGCGCAAACCTGAACCACGTGTTTGTCGACCGGGACAACCAGCTGTGGCTGAGTAACGCCAGGGGGATGCTGGTGGTCCAGGGCCAGACGGTTGTGCGCCGGTATACGAAGGCGGAGGGCCTGCCCGCCAACTCCACCCGATCGGTTTCCCAGGGGAAGGAAGGCACAATCTGGGCTGCGACATCCAAGGGCATTGTACGGCTCCGGGGCGGAGAGATGACGGTCTTTGGCGCGTCTCAGGGCCTGCTCACCGCCAGCATCCGCTCCGTCACCCACGGGGCCGACGGCACTGTCTGGGCGGCGACGCAGGGCGGTGGGGTTTGCCGTCTGGAAGGTGAGAACTTTCGTTGCTACGGGACTGCTCAGGGGCTCGGCGACCCTGATATTTATTCGGCGCTGCCGGACCGCTTCGGCTTCCTCTGGCTGACCACAGCCAACGGACTATTCCGTGTTCCACAGGCGGATTTCGACCGTGTGCGGGATGGCACGGCTCGCGAGGTGAGCGTGTTTCGCCTCGGCCAGGCTGACGGGATGGGCACCGACAGCTGTACCGGTGGGATTCAGCCGGCTGCACATATCACCGCCGCGGGACGCCTCTGGGTGCCGACGCTGAAGGGCGTTTCCGTGCTGGACCTCAACCGGCGGCTGCGTGCCGTGGATGTAAGTCCCATGGTGGAGAGTGTGCGCCTGGGCGATGACAGCCCGCGCAACGTGGAAATTCAGTTCACGGCGCCCATGCTTTCCGGAGCTGGGGTCATGCGATTTCGGTACAAGCTGGAGCCGTTCGACAGCGACTGGGTGGTGGTGAGCTCCAGGCGTTCCGCTTTCTACACCAACCTCCCGCCGGGCAGCTACAGGTTTCGCGTCGCGGTGCGCAACCAGGACAGCGACTGGGTGGAGGCTCGCGAGCCGGTTCCGCTGGATATAGCTCCCACAATTTACGAAACGCTCTGGTTCCGGCTGCTTTGCGTGTGCGTGGGACTGGCCGCGGTGCTGCTGTTTGTGCGAGTCCGGCTGAACGCGGCGGCCAGCCGTCGCGCCGAACTGACGCGCATGGTTGAGGAGAGGACCCGCGAGTTGGAACAGGCTCGAACACGGCTGGAGCAGGCTGACCGGGCCAAGAGCAACTTCCTGTCGTTTATCAGCCATGAGATTCGCACCCCGCTGAATGGCATTCTGGCGATGACCAGTCTGTGGCACACGTTTCGCAGTGAGGACGAGCATGTGCAGGCGCTGCAGACGATCGAATCCTGTGGCGAGGCGCTGCTCGGGATTGTCAATAATGTTCTGGATCTGACGCGGATTGAGGCGGGCCGGCTGGATCTGGAAGAGTCGGTGTGGTCACCGGCCAGTCTGGTGGAACGCGCGCTCGCCGTGGTCAGCATGCAGGCAGCCCGGAAGAATCTGGAAATCCGCACCTGCATCGAACCCGGTGTGCCCGAATCGGTCTATGTGGATGGCACACGGCTTCGGCAGGTGATTCTGAACCTGCTGAGTAATGCAGTCAAGTTTTCGCAGCAGGGTGTGGTGGAACTGGCGATGGGCGCCGAAGCGGAGGGCGACGGGCACTGGCGGCTTCGCTTCCGTGTCTCCGATACCGGAATCGGTATTCCTCCGGAGGCGCTGCCGCACCTGTTCGAGCCGTTTACGCATGCATCCAGCAGCACCACCAGGCGGTTCGGCGGCAGCGGGCTTGGCCTGAGTATCAGTCTCCGTATTGTTCGGGCCATGCACGGGGATATCCGCGTGGAATCCGAGGTCGGCAAGGGCAGCACGTTCGATTTCGACGTGCAGGTCCGGGAGGCGAACATGCCTCCGGTGAATGCTCCAGCCGAGGTCGAAGACAATGGCGACGCGCTGGTCGATTCGCCGGAAGTGCTGGTGGTGGAGGACAACCGTGTCAACCAGCTGGTGGCTCGTAAGATGCTCACGCTGCTGGGTTGCAGGGTGCATGTGGTGAACAGCGGCAGCGAGGCGCTGCTGGCCCTTGCGGACGCCACACGGACGTACCGCGTGGTGTTCATGGACTGCATGATGCCCGACCTCGACGGGTATGAGACCACCCGGCGCATCCGGCAGATGCCGGAGCGGTCGGGTTTGCCGATTGTGGCCATGACCGCCGACGCGTTCTCGGGAAGCCGGGACCGCGCATTCGCCTCGGGCATGAACAGCTATCTCACCAAACCGCTTCGGATCGAGGAAGTGCGGCGCGAACTGGCGATTTGGACCACGTCCAACTAACGGCGGATTCCGCGCACGATACGGGTTATGGCCAGCGCGGAGCCGATCAATGTGCCCGCCAGTCCCGCTTCGCCAGGAGGCTCGATGGGCAGCCTGGCGTGCCCCGATGCAGCGTGGTCGTTCGGCAGGGTGTTACTGGCTTTGGGTGCCTCCGCTTTCGGGACGTGCTGCGCGGAACCGAACCGGCGGGCGTATACTTCAGTGACCTCGGCGCCAAAGAACAAGATCTGGGAGGAATAGTAAACCCACACCAGCACGATCACCAGCGACCCGGCTGCTCCGTAGGTCGAGCCGAAACTCGCTTTGCCGAGGTACAGGCCGATCGCGAATTTTCCGGCTGAGAACAGGACAGAGGTGAACACAGCACCGGCGAAGACGTCGCGCCACGGAGGGCGCGCATCGGGCAGATAGCGGAAGAGCACGGCGAATACGCAGGCGATCACCATTGCGCCGAGAACGAAGTTGAGTACCCCCAACACGACCTCCGGCATTGGCAACAGGTTGGCGAACCACTTTCCCCCGGCTGCGATCACGGAACTGACGGCCAGCGAGGTAAGCAGCAGGAAGCCCGCCGCCATGACTACCCCCAGCGCCACTCCCTGTTTCGTGATGGTCTCTTTGATGCTCTCGCCCTCGGCTCCGGGCGGCTCGTGATTCCAGATTTGGTTGAGGGCGTTGCGGAGTTCTGTGGCGACCGTCGCGGCGCCCCATGCCAGTGTCAGGAATCCGAAGATGGTGGCCATGATCCCGCTGGCAGGTTTCCTTGCGTTGGCGACCATTTCCTGCACAGCTGCGGCACCCTGTTCGCCCACCAGGTCGCGAATCTGGCCGAAGAGCTGGCCGCGGGCGGCTTCGTCTCCAAAGACCAGCCCGGCTACCGCGATCAGCAGGATCAGCAGCGGTGCGAGCGAAAGCATGGTGTAGAAGGCCAGTGCCGCCCCGAGCCTCGGAGCCTGGTCCTTGTTCCACTCTTTCCACGATTCCATCAGGAGCGATTTGGCGTCGGCGATTGAGAGCACGCTTGCACCTCCTCCCCATGGATGCGTGGTTGAAACATGTGTTTCTGCACCGATTTTGGAGCGGCTGTGTTACACTCATGTTTGGCCGGATTGCACAGGCAACGGCTGCGTCTTCGCGGACCCGTAGCTCAGTTGGTTAGAGCGCTTCCTTGACACGGAAGAGGTCGGTAGTTCGAGTCTACTCGGGTCCACCATTCCCCCCCCTCATCAGTTAAGTTGGCCAGCGATAGACATCCTTCGCATTGCCGCGGAAGAATGCTTCTTCGGCTTTCGGGCCTTTCCCGCTGAAGTAAGTTCGAACCACGCCGATCTGGGCGGAGTAAGTCGACAGGCGGTTACTTACTGGCCAGTTACTCCCGTATACCAGGCGCTTCTCGCCGAACAGGCCCCAGAGCTCGTCTAGCGCATCGCGGTAGGGCTCCAATTCTTCTGAGACTGCTCCGCTGGCATCGCGCCGCACTACGGCCGATACCTTGATCCACACGTTGGGCTGGGCGGCGAGTTCCTGCAGCACGTTGGGGGGTGTTGGGTAGAGCGGCAGATGGTTGACGATGATGCGGAGCGTGGGGATCGCCGCGGCCAGGGTCGCGACTCCGTTAAGCTGCCCGGCATTGCCAAGTACGTCGAGCGAAAGGCCTACTGCGGCCAGCTTCCGCAGGTCCGGCACGCTCGCGGGCACGGCTTTGGCGCCGCCGATTCGGATGCCTCGAAACTTCGGATTGCGCGCGAGGCGCTCCAGTTCCGGAGCGAATGAGACGGCGCCAGGTTCCAGATGACCGACGACGCAAACGAACGCGGAGTCTTCTTTTGCACGGGCCAGAATCCAGTCGTTGTCGGCGAGCCATGGGCTGGCCTCGACGATCACTGCGCCTGCCACATTCGAGCCTCGCACGGCTTCGTGGAACTCGGACGCGGTGTGGCGGCGATAGAGGACAGGCTCGGATTTGGGAGGCCAGGGGACGCCGCCTGGGCGGGCTGGGTCGTAGATGTGGATGTGGGTGTCGATGGCTGCGACGCTCATTCGCTCAACCTTACAGGAACTCGCGGATGTTATGCGCGGTGGTGTCACGGGACTGGATCAGCACCATTTGGCGGCGCAGGATCTTTTCGATGACGAAGGGGATGTCCTCCACTTCGAGGCCCTCGCTGCAGGCAACGGTGGCGTGCTCGAACTGCGCGGCGCGGCGGCAGACATCGGTGACGAGTGCGAACTCGCTGCTGAGGTCGTCGCTGAACGACTGGCCGAGTACCTTGCCCTTCTTCCACAGTTCGATGGCCTGCAGGCGGCAGGCAACAGCGGCTGCGTCGGACGCTGCGTCGTCACACGCCCAGGCGGCGTGAAGGCAGCTCCACCCTGCATCGGAGGGCTGGTGCAGGCGGTCCAGCAGGTAGGAGTAGCACAGGAAAGGTCGGGCTCCGGCGGGCACGGAATCGTCCGATCGAAGCTCCTGATATTCAGCAGACCGTACGATTTCTTCGAGGCCCCCGGCGGCACGTCCAAGGTCGTCGGCGGCGAAACCGCAACTGGGGCACTGCTGGACCCAAAGCGGCAGAGTGGGACGCAGTGGCTCTCCGGGGCGCGTGTCGAAATCCGGCGGTTCGGCGGGCGGGGGAAGGGCACTGGCATCGACAACGACAGCGGTGCCGCACAGGGCGCACGTCACGGGCATCAGTCAAGAACGTACCACGTTGCCCCGGGTCAGCGGCGGTCCCCCGGCCTGGGATCCACCCACTTACTAAGTGCGGGAACCTGGAAACTGTTCAATTTGTCGAGTAAGTCAGCCGCGTCGACTGACGAGACGATCAGGTTACGATGTTCTGGCCAGGCGAACCCGCCGGGAAGGGCGACGAAGGCGCTGGCGAGGTCGGCCATCAGTGCCTTTCGCTCATGCATTGTCTCCACGACGCGGAGGTCGGTAAGACCGCGGTGCGCGATTTCTTTCTCGAACAGAAATCGTGGCATGACGCCGGTGACCGCTCCGCCAGCTTCGAGGCATGCGTCGGCGAGCACGCCCATCAGGCCGCGGTTGGCGCCACCGTAGACGAGGCGAATTCCGCTGTTGGCAAGCAACTGTCCCAGAGTGACCGCGGCCGCGGCGTATTCAGGGCGGGAACCAACGCTGGAACCGCAGAAAACACACATGCTGGTGAGCATTGAATTGCAGGATAACCTGTCCGTAAAGATTTGTTAACCGTGCAACATCGAGGTACACCTTCGCGCCAGAATATATACATGAGCAGCATGGACGCTCGAGTTCTCATCGTGGACGACGACGCGGAACTCGTGTCTCTGATGTCGGCATTTTTGAGCGAACAGGGATTTCAGACAAGCGCGGCGTACGACGGTCCCTCGGGCCTGAAGGCGGCGCTGTCGGCACAGCATGATTTGATGCTGCTCGACGTAATGATGCCTGGCTTCGACGGCTTCGAAGTTCTGCGGCAGCTTCGCGAGTCGAGCGAGATGCCTGTGTTGATGCTGACTGCGCGCACCGAATCGCAGAGCCGGGTTCGAGGTCTGGACGGAGGCGCTGACGACTACCTGCCGAAGCCGTTCGACCCTGTGGAACTGGCGGCCCGGATTCGTGCCATCCTGCGCCGCTGCCGGCGCAC
Source organism: Bryobacteraceae bacterium (assembly GCA_034408745.1). GTDB lineage: Bacteria > Acidobacteriota > Terriglobia > Bryobacterales > Bryobacteraceae > JAWXCM01. Next base: position 2,117 of record JAWXCM010000048.1, on the reverse strand, counting down.
CGAGGACAACGGCGAGGAGTACTTTGTGGCCAGCGGCGTGCGCATCGAGCCCGCTGCCCGCCGCGTGCTGGCGCACGGAAAGGAAGTAGAACTGACCGGGATCGAGTACGAGATACTCGACACGCTGATTCGTTCGGCGGGACACGTGGTGTCGCGCGACGATTTAATGCAGCGGCTATATCGGCGTGAGGCGACTCCGTTTGAACGGTCGATCGATGTGCATATCAGCCACCTGAGAAAGAAGCTGGAAGGTCCGTCCGTATTGATTCGCACCATCCGGGGTGTCGGCTATCAGTTTGTAGCCGAGAATCGGAAAGAGGACGAGGCTTAGTATGTTCAGGCGCATCCTGCTTTGGTTCGCCAGCATGCTGGTGATTAGTTTTGTCGGGTTCGTGGTAACCAGCTACTGGACGGCTCCCCGGTTCCCTGGGCGTGAGCCAATGTTTCGGCGGCTGTCGACGTTTCAGCTGGATGAAGCGGTCAATGCGTGGGAACGTGGCGGGAAAACCGAACTTGCCGCGTTTCTGAAAAAGCTGGACTCTTATTTTCCGGCTACGCATGAACTGGTGGACAACACTGGGCATAATCTGGTTACCGGTGAGGATCGGAAAGAGGCGCTGGCGCGCGCCGAGGCGAACATTCCGCGCGGTCGCAACAGCGGTGACTGGATGGGGCTGCGCTGGCGTTTCCAGCGCTTCGCGCCGATCCGGCGGGTGTCGGCCGACGGACGCTTTACGCTGCTGATTGAGAGCGAAGCGCAGCCGCCCGACCCGTGGCAGAATATCGCTGTTTATGGCTGGATTGTCGCGATTATTGTATTGCTTTCGTACGCACTGGCGTGGACGCTGGCGCGTCCCATCCGGGCCCTGCGTGAGACCGTTGTGCAGTTCGGTACGGGTAACCTCGAGACTCGGATTCATTCCCGCCGGGGTGATGAAGTTGGCGACCTGGAGCGAGCCTTTGACCAGATGGCGGACCGTATTCAGACGCTGCTTGCCGCTGAGCGCCGCCTGCTGCAGGATATTTCCCACGAACTGCGCTCGCCGCTGGCCAGGCTGAAATTCGCACTGGAACTGGCGCGGTCGAGCTCCGATCCGAAGAATGCTTTGCCGCGTGTTCATAAAGAAGTGGAGCGGTTGACTGTACTGGTCAACGAGCTTCTCCAGGTGACTCGTGCCGAGGGCGACCCCGATTCGCGCAACCTGGCGCATATCGATTTGCGGGAGTTTCTCACTGCACTGGTGGAGGACTGCCGGATTGAGGCTGAGGCGCGGGGCTGCACGATCAATCTCGCGATTCGGGACGGCGTCTCATTTCAGGGCGATCCGGAATTGCTGCACAGGGCGGTGGAGAATGTGCTGCGCAACGCGATTCATCACGCTCCGGCCGGTACTCAGATCGAAGTGGATCTGATGGCGACCGCGGAAGCGGTACAGATTCGTATTCGCGACCATGGCCCGGGGGTTCCGGAAGAGCAACTCACTGAGATTTTTCGACCCTTTTATCGTGTGGAAGAAGATCGTGGGCGCGGCAACGGAGGCGGGGTCGGACTGGGACTGTCGATTGCGGAGCGCGCGATCCGGGCTCACAAGGGTGAAATTCGGGCCCAAAACGCGGATCCCGGACTTGTTGTAGAACTCCGGCTTCCAAGGTGAAACCTTTGTCCCGCGGCAAACGCCTTTCCATGTTGGCGTCCGATCCCGGTTGATCCCGTTAAGTCCATTCTTTACAAAACTTAAAGCTCCATTTCAACAGTTCGGCGTATCCTTAATTTAGCGAATTTATGCGGTCTTCATTAGTAACCAAAATCGTCTTAATGGCAGTTTTCTCGCTGCCGGCGGGATTTGCGCAGGCTCCCGCGGCAGCGGGACAGGCTCGCGTGATCGGGGTCGTGACGGAGAAACAGGGCGTCGGCGCGAACGTGCGCACGGATGCAGGCGACGTCTACGCCATTGTGTTTGCGCCCGAGACAAAGTTCCAGAGGATCGCTCCTGGCCAAACGAGTCTGAAGGACGCGGCGCCCATCGCGATGGGCGACATTGGCAATGGGGACCGTGTGCTGGCGCGCGGTACGGCGACAGATGCTAAGACGATAGTTGCTTTATCGGTGATCCTGA
>JAWXCM010000047.1:0-11081 GCA_034408745.1 Bryobacteraceae bacterium | reverse complement strand
CCCGGCGCCGGGCTCACGCTTACCGCGACAGCAGCTGAGTCCGCGGCGCCGAAGACTGCGATGAGCCTGACTTCGGTGCTCGAACACACCTTCCCGGCCAGCATCATCGACGCCATGGCCAAAGGCGAAGTCCTGCAAATCGTCGTCTTCGCGTTTCTCTTCGGCGCCGCCGCGGCAAGCATTGGAAGCGCTGCGAAACCGGTGGTCGAGTGGTGCGAGTCGCTGGCCGAGATCATGTTTAAATACACCGGCTATGTGATGCTGGCAGCGCCAGTCGGCGTCGGTGCCGCCATCGCGGTGACGGTGGGGAGCAAAGGGCCGGAGGTGCTGTTCAGCCTCGGCAAACTGATGGCGACGTTGTTCGGAGCGCTGATCGTGTTTGTCGTCTTTGTTCTGGGTACCGTCATCGTCCTCTTCCGGATCCCGTTGCGGCGTTTCTATGAGGCGGTAAAGGAGCCATGGGTCATCGCGTTCTCGACTGCGTCGAGCGAGGCAGCGCTTCCGCTGGCGCTGGAGAACATGGAGAAATTCGGCGTCCCGAAGCACATTGTAGGCTTCGTGCTGCCGACAGGTTATAGTTTCAATCTCGACGGTACAACTCTGTATCTCTCACTGGCCTCCGTGTTCGTGGCCCAGGCCGCGGGCATGGAGATGCCCATCGGCACGCAGGTGCTGATGATGCTTACGTTGATGCTTACCAGCAAAGGCGTGGCCGGCGTCCCGCGGGCGGCGCTCGTGATCCTGGCCGGTACGCTGGGAACGTTCAACCTGCCCATGGAAGGCATCGCCGTCCTCCTCGGAGTGGACGCGCTGATCGATATGGCCCGCACGAGTGTGAATGTACTTGGGAATTGTCTGGCGACCGCGGTAGTCGCACGATGGGAAGGCTACGATCTTTCCGGGGACGCCTCCACGCCCGTGGCGTATCACGATGCCGGTACCGCCTGAACGCGCGCACCGGACTGACTAATCTGCCTTTGGGGTGAACACACTGGCTATGCCTGTTCTTGTCTGGAAGTTATCCGTCGTTCAGGTACTCGGATTCGCTTGTCTCGGGCTGGCTGTCGGAGTCTGGCTCAAGCGTAAGCTCCCGGTCCTCGACCGTCTCAATATTCCCGCGGCCATTGTAGGTGGGCTGCTATTTTCCCTGATCGTGCTTGTGTGCAGGGATCGCATCGTGAACCTCGAGCCCGATCTGGGCTTGCGCGACGTGCTCATGGTCGGCTTTTTCACCACTATCGGCATGGGCGCCAGCCTGCGCATGCTGAAAGAAGGCGGTGCGCAGGTAGCCATCTTCTTCGGCTTCTCAGTGCTGGTTGTGGTGCTGCAAAACTTGCTGGGCGCAGCCGGAGCCTCGCTGATGGGCATCAACCCGCTGGTCGGCATTCTCTCCGGATCGGTGGCGCTGGCGGGTGGTCCGGCCACCGCTCTGGCCTTTGGACAGAGCTTCGAGCAGTGGGGTGTAGCCGGCGCCCCGGCCATCGGTGTCGCGGCTGCGATGTTTGGCATTGTGGTCGGCGGTCTGATAGGCGGTCCGGTGGGCGGCTCGCTGATTGGAAAGTTCGGGCTAAAGCCACAAGCCGCGCGGCCAGCGGGACTGCCGAAAGCGAAGTCGGTGGCATACCCCGACGACCCCGAAAAGCCTTCTGCCTCGCCAATGGAGGACGAATCGGAGGGGGAGACGTCCAGCCTGATGAGCACGGTGGTGATCATCGGCTTTGCGATGGGGCTCGGCGCATTCTTCACCGGCTATCTCGACCCCTGGCTGAAGGCTCACGGCCTCGCGCTGCCGGCCTACATCGGCGCGATGATCGCGGCCAGTCTGCTGCGCAACATCGACGACGTCACCGGCTGGTTCAGGATCTCACAACATACCGTCGACAATGTGGGCGAGGTCGCGCTCAACATCTTCATCGTGATGGCGCTGATGACGTTGCAACTGTGGACACTGGTCAACCTCGCGCTGCCATTGCTCGTGCTGCTGCTGCTCCAGGCGCTGCTGGTGTGGCTGGTGTGCCGTCTCGCGCTGTACTTTGTCATGGGCCGCGATTACGATGCCGCCGTCATGTGCGCCGGATTTTGCGGCTTCATGATGGGCACCACCGCGAACGCCCTCGCCAACATGGGCGTGCTCACCGAAAAGTATGGGCCGGCGCCGCGAGCCTATCTGGTAGTACCGCTGGTGGGCGCGTTCCTGATCGACTTCGCGAACGCTTTGATCATCACTACGATGGCGAACTTCCTGCGGTGATGCGCGCCAGTACCACCCGGGCTTTGGAATACTTTTCCATAGCCCGCTCCCGCCCCGGCCACGCCCGAATCGGATCGCAGTTGTCGTCCAGATCCGCCAGCTTCACGACTGCGCCGATCACGTCCCGGGCGCACCGCTCAATGTATTCGAGGTAAGGTTCGCCCTCGCGATGCGTCATCGCCTCCACACCTGCAATCACAGCGCCGCTGAACTCCATCCCCCGCAGCATATCGAGCGTCACCCACGTATCTTCGACGGTGTCGTGCAGCACAGCCACAATCTGTACTTCCCACGAATGCGCGGCCAGTCGCAGCAGAACGCGCACCGGATGCAGGATGTACGGCTTGCCTGATTTGTCGATCTGAGTGGCGTGGGCGGCCGCGGCAATTGCTATGGCCCGCGCCAGATCCTCGGGTCCCATCCGTACACGTTATCAGGTGAGCAAAACGTTCTGGCACGATGGAGCTTATGACAGAACCGCAGCCGCGCGAGATGACTCTGAAGGCGGTGGGACTCGGCATCTTCCTGGCCCTGGTGTTCGGCGCCGCCAACGCGTACCTCGGAATGCGAGCCGGGCAGACCGTATCGGCGACACTCCCGGCGGCCATCATCGCGCTCGCATTGTTCCGCATCCCGGCGTTCCGCGGCACGCTGCTGGAACAGAACATCGCGCGTACCGCGGCCTCGGTCGGCGAGGCCCTCGTCGCCGGAGCCATCTTCACCATCCCAGCGTTCGTAATGGTCGGTTACTGGAAGGACATGCGGTCTCACTACTGGGAAGCAACCGCCATCCTGGTATGCGGCGGTCTGCTCGGCGTGCTCTTCATCATCCTGCTGCGAAGGCCACTCTGTGTCGAGGCCGACCTGCCCTGGCCCGAAAGCGTAGCCGCCGCCACCATCGTCAAAGCCGGTGCGGAATCGAGCGATGCGCCAAAGTTTATCTTCTCCTCCATGGCATTCGGCGGACTCATGCAGTTCCTCAAAATGGACAAGGGCCTGCAGGTCTTTCGCGAGTACGTGGAAGGCTTCCTGCCATTCCCGCGAGTCGGTGGAGTGCCATGGTCGACACCTGCCATGTCGCCCGCGCTGATCGGCATCGGATACCTCATCGGACCGAAGTACTCATTCATCAACATCGCAGGCGGGGTGCTCGCATGGTGGGTGCTGATCCCCCTCGTACTTACGCTGCAGCCCGGCGGCGACCCATCCACCATATGGCGAGGCACCGTCAGGCCCATCGCCGTAGGCATGATGCTGGTGGGCGCGGCCAACACCATGATCTCCATGCGAGCCTCGCTCATGCAGTCGCTGCAGGGCGCCTTCTCATTCCGAGGCGGCACGGACCGGTCGCAACTAAAGCGCGAGGACCGAGACATCCCCCTGCCGTGGATCGTTATCGGATGCGGCCTGCTGCTGATTCCCATCACGGCGGTGTATTACTTCTACACCGGAGGCATCTTTGCGGCCGTAGTCTCAGCGCTGACCATGACCATCACCGGCTTCTTCCTCTGTGCGGTGGGCGGCTATCTGGTGGGCCTGGTGGGTGCTTCCAATCAGCCGCTCTCCGGCCTGACGCTCTCAGCGCTGATCATCGCCGCGCTGCTCCTGGTAAGCATCGGAGTCACGGGCATGAGCGGCGTCGCCGCGGTGCTCGGTGTGGCGTCGGTGGTGGCGCTGGCGTGCTCGGTATCGGGCTCGCTCATCCAGGACTTTAAGGCCGGACAACTGCTCGGCGGCACACCGTGGAAGATGCAGGTCGTCGAGATCGTCGCGGTAATCATCCTCGCTTTCTTCCTCATGGGCCCGATCATCGCGCTGCATGAAGCCAACCTCGACACCGGAGGCATCGGCGGACGCGCGCTGCCTGCACCGCAGGCCGGACTCATGGCTCAGCTGGCGAAGGGCATCGTGGGCGGCGACATGCCCTGGGGCCTGCTCTTCATCGGAATCGCCTTCGGTGTCGCTCTCCTTTTCACGGGTGCGAAAGCGCCCATGCTGATCGCGGTCGGCATGTACCTGCCGTTCGACACCTCCGCCGCAATCGCCCTCGGAGGCCTGTTGAAACTGGTGACGGACCGCTTCACCGCAAGCCGTGATGAAGCTGGCAAAACTGCAGTGGAAGATCGAGGCTCATTCATAGCTTCCGGCCTGATTGCAGGCGAAGCAATCATGGGAATTTTACTGGCAGTAACATTTCTTGCCGGGATTCCCTCATTCACGCGTCTACTTACAGGGCGGGATGAACTCGTGTTCCTCCCCCCGATTCTTGGCTACCTGGCACTGGCATGGATATTGGTCCGTGTACCTCTGGGGGCCGGACGTGGTGGAATAAAGACAGAATGATTAGAACATTCTCTTTGCTGTTTGTCTGCGCGCTGACATCTCTTGCCCAGTTGCCGATCGGAGTCGGTATCAAGGGCGGTATCCCGTTCAATGGCTCGTTTACCGACGTGGGCAGATTCACGTCGGAGACGCAGCGGTACATTGTAGGCCCAATGGTCGAACTGCGGCTTCCGGCCGGCTTCGCCATCGAAGGCGATGCACTGTACTCAAAGGTCAACCTGTCCGGACCGCTGAGCGCCGTTGGGTCGGTGTTCGGCTCCCTGGTCGATTCCAGCTCCTGGGAATTCCCGGTGCTCGTGAAAAAGAAGTTCGGTGGGCCCAACGCTGTCGCCGCTTCCGCCCGGCCGTATGTAGGTGCCGGTGCCAGCTTCCGCAGTCTGACTGGACTCGGGAGCCTCCCGTCATTCATCACAAACGGCCGCGAGGTCGACAAAAACAACACCGGCTTTGTCGTCGCTTTCGGTGTCGATATCCGGGCTCTGGTCCTCCACATCTCACCAGAAATCCGATTTACCCGCTGGGGCACCGAAAACTTCGGCTCGGGCCTGGCGAATATCTGGAAAACCAACCAGAATCAGGCTCAGTTTTTGATCGGCATTTCGTTCTAAAGGGTGAACGAAATTCCGGCTGAGATCTGATTCAACTTCAGCCATCCACTGACGGGCAGGCTGTCGCCAAACGGCTTGCCCTGCAGATTCTGGCGGTAATCGACACGGAACAGGTACTTGTCTGTCAGCTTTACCTTCACGCCCCCGCCGTAATTGACGCCGAATTTCGTCGACCCGCCACCCTGCGTTGCCGACGCCCCAGGCGGGACGAAATTGGTAAAGTGGCCGCCACCTGTGACGAACGGGCGCACACGCTTGCCCTCGCGCGCACCGTACAGCAGGTAGTTGTAGAACCCCTGATGCGCCGCCATGCCGCCCTGGCTCGCGCCCGACAACAGCAGTTTCGTGCGGTTATACGCATACCCGAACTCGTGGCCCATGTACGTGTCGTTATTCACAGTCAGCCGGAAAATCACGTTCCAGCCATCGTCGAGAGTGTAGCCTGAAGAGAGGTCGGCGTTGGTGAGCCTGGTAATGCCACCAGCTACTCCGAACTCGGCCACCTGCGCATTTACGGCCGTAGCCGATGCGGCGAGCAGGAGGAAGGCGCCGCAGGACAGTCTTAGTTTATTCATTCTCGGTTACCGAATCATTACGACGTGCAATTCACCGGGACCGTGTACGCCACGCACCAGGATTTGTTCAATATCGGCGGTACGGCTCGGACCAGTGATCAAAACCATAGACGCGGTCTGCAGGGCAGGTTGCGGCAAAAGCTGCAGCAATTCGTCGAGCGTGCTCAGCAGCCGGCTCGCATCCAGCACCGCAATGTGGGTCGGCGGCAGCAGTGAGACCAGCCGCGGATCGCTCGCCGACAACGTCACCAGAGTGCCCGTGTCCGCCAGCCCGTAGTCCACTCCACTCACGCCCACATCGGCCCGCACAATCTCATCCCGCGTCGAAGCCGCGGTGCAGAACGTCCGGCCCGCCACCACGCCGTCGATGTACAACTGCGCTTCCGATTCGGAACTGACAACCTTCGTCACGCCGTTCAGCTTGCCCAGCGCCGTCGAGAACTGCTCAATGCGCTCCTCCAGCGACGTGGGGAATGCGTGCAACCGAACCGGCGGCGGTGGTGGCGGCGGCGCGCCTGGAGCGCGCTTCAGCGCCGAACGCACTCGGCCCAAAATTGCTTGTCTGGCAGCGCTCATTTCGCGCGCTCCTTCCACAGTTGACGAAATGTCTTCGGCGCCGGACCCGGCAGATCGCGCTGGCTCAGCCAGGCCTTCACCGGGCCCACCGCGAGCATGGAAGACGAGTCCTTCCACTTCCTTTCACTGGTCCCCGTCATCGACGCGAAGTCGCCCGCCGTGCGATACAGCGCCGGATTCGCCATCACCGCAGCCCACATTCTAAAAGCCAGGCGCTCCACCGTGTTGCCCCTCGACTCCACCACATCGGACCGCAGATCCAGCAGCAGCTTCGGGATGTCGATCTTCACCGGGCACACTTCGCCACACGCCCCGCACAGGCTCGACGCAAATGGAAGCCACGGGTCCTTCGCCGTGCCGTGGAACTGCGGCGTGATGATCGCGCCAATCGGCCCCGAGTAAATCCAGGGATAATTGTGACCGCCGATCTTGCGGTACACCGGGCAGTGATTCAAACACGCGCCGCAGCGAATGCAGAACAGCGATTGCCGCCGCTCCGGCTTGTCGAGCAGCTTCGTGCGCCCGTTATCCAGCAGCACCACGTAGAATTCTTCCGGCCCGTCAGCCTCGCCCGCACGACGCGGCCCCGCCAGAAACGAAGTGTACGAAGTGAGGTGTTGCCCGGTAGCGCTGCGTCCCAGCAGCCGGAGAAACACGCCCAGGTCCTGCGCTCGCGGAATCAGCTTCTCAATCCCCGCCACCGCAATGTGGATCTTCGGCGCGCTGGAGCTGAGCCGCGCGTTGCCCTCATTCTCCACCAGCACGATCGCCCCGGAATCGGCAATCAGGAAGTTCGCACCCGTGATGCCGATGTCCGCCGCCAGGAACTTCTCACGCAGCACACGGCGCGCAATCATCGTCTGCTTTTCTGGCACCGTCTCACGCTCGACACCCAGCTTCGCGGTGAACACGTCCGCCACTTCATACCGCGTCATGTGAAGCGCGGGAGCGACAATGTGATACGGCTTCTGCGCGGCCAGCTGGAGAATGTACTCGCCCAGATCGGTCTCCACAGCCTCCAGCCCGTGCTGCTCCACATGCTCGTTGAAATCGATTTCCTCCGTCGTCATCGACTTCGACTTCACAATCAGCTTCAGGTCGCGCTTCTTCGCCAGTTCGAGCACAAAGTTGGCAACCTCGGCTCCGGTCTCGCACCAGATCACCTTGCCGCCGTGCGCTTCCACATTGCGCTCAAACTCTTCCAGGTACCAGTCGAGGTTGTCGACCGTGTGCTGCTTCAGCGCGTTCGCATGCGTCCGCAGCTCCTGATACTCCGGCAGCAGTTCGCTGTCGACGGCCGCCTTGCGCTTGTCCATCAGCCGGCCCGTCGCCGTGTAGACCGCAAGCTGTAACTCAGGATTCGCGAGCGTCTTCTGCATCCCGGCCGACGTCATTGGCATGCCAGAACCTCCGCCAGATGCATCGCGCGAACCGGGTGTTTGCCCCTGCGCAACGCACCGTCCAGCTGCATCAGACAACTGGAATCGATCGACACCACCGCGCTGGCGCCAGTCCGCAGAATCGAATCGATCTTCGTGCGAGCCATGCCGCCTGATATCTCGGGGAACTTGATGGAGAACGTGCCGCCGAATCCGCAGCACTCCTCCGCTACGTCCATCTCACGCAGCTCCAGACCCCGAACATGAGAGAGCAGCCGCCTGGGACCGTCCTTGATCTTCAACTCGCGCAGCGCGTGGCAACTGTCGTGGTACGTCACCACGCCGTCCATCTTCGCGCCCACGTCTTCCACCTTCAGCACCTCAGTCAGGTACTGCGAGAACTCCCAGGTACGATGCGCCAGCCGGTGCACTTCCGGATCGTCGGGAAACAGATCGTGGAAGTGATGGGAGACCATCGCCGTGCACGAACCCGACGGAATCACGATGTGCTCGGCGTCCTTGAAGACATTCAGGAAGTGTCGAGCCACCTTCCCCGCCTCCTCGCGATAGCCGCTGTTAAAAGCCGGCTGACCGCAACACGTCTGGTCTGGTGGAAATATCAGGCTGCAGCCGGCGCGTTCAAGCACCGAGGCCATAGCCATACCGACATCGGGAAACAACTGGTCCACGATGCAGGTTACGAACAGCGCTACCTGTGCTGGCATGGAAACACCGATTCTATCAGGCTGCAACTTCCGGCACCCGAACGCATCCATAAGTTCTATGGGCGTGAATTAACTATGGATCTGAGCAGACGTGTGTTCTCACTGTTGCTCTGTGGCGCGCCCGTGGCCTTCACCTTCGACGCTAAGGCGGTGGTGCGCGGGAAACTGACAAAGGACCCCGCCGGCCGGCCAGCGCTTCAGACCACCGACGGCGCGTTCGTCATCGCGACCGGCGACGAAGAAACCACGCTCGTGCTCAACGACAAACGGCTCGCCGGCTCGGACTTCGAAGCCATCGGTGAGAAGAATGCCGATGCAATCGAAATCAATCCGATCCATCTGGCAGCGCTCTGGGCGTACAAGGACGGCAAACGCAGGCGCGTCACCTACTGGTGTGACGTCTGCGCGATTCGAACCTACTCGCCGGGCCTCTGCTGGTGCTGCCGCGAGGATACCGAACTCGAACTGCGAGACCCTGATACAGTCTGAATCAAATGACCGCGTTTGTCGCCACTGTCGCTGCCACCGCTTTTCTGCTCATGCCCACTGCCAACGCTACCTACACTGCTGAACGAACCCAGCGAGACGGAATCCCCGTGGTGCGCCTCGCCGACACCGCTCGAAAGACGGCGGTCACCATTGTGCCGTCCATCGGCAACAATGCTTTCGAGATGCTGGTCAACGGGAAGAATATTCTGCATTTCCCATTCGCCACCCTCGCCGATTTCAAGGCGAAGCCAGGGCTGGCTGCCGTCCCCTTCCTGGCGCCCTGGGCAAACCGCCTCGACGAGGATGGCTTCTGGGCCAACGGCAAACACTACGCGCTCGACCGCGGCTTGAAGAACATCCGCGCCGACGGAAACAACAAGCCGATTCACGGACTGCTCTCGTTCGCCTCGGAATGGGAAGTGGTCGACGTAAAGGCCGACGCGTCGGGCGCTGAGGTCACCAGCCGCCTCGAGTTCTGGCGCTACCCCGATTACATGGCGCAGTTCCCGTTCGCCCACACCATTTCCATGACGTATCGTCTGGAAGCGGGCGTGCTGGAAGTAAAGACCGTGCTCGAAAACCACGCCACGGTGCCGATGCCCGTGTCGGTCGGCTTCCACCCCTACTTCAAAATCAGCGACGCGCCACGGGATCAGTGGACCGTCCGTCTGCCCGCCAAAGAACAGGTGCTGCTCTCAAAGGAGCTGATCCCCACCGGCGAAACGAAGCCAAATGGCTACGCGGACAATCTGAAACTGCAGGGAGTGGCCCTCGACGACGTGTTCAGCGGCCTCATCCGCGGTGAAAGCGGCCGCAGCGAATTTTCCGTCACCGGAACAAAACAGCGCATCTCGGTGTTGTATGGAAAGGAGTACCCCGTCGCGGTGGTGTACGCGCCGGCGGGACGTGACTTCATTTGCTTCGAGCCCATGAGTGGCCCTACGAATGCCTTCAATCTGAACCATGCGGGCAAGTACCCCGATTTGCAAACCGTCGCGCCCAGGGGAAAATGGGAAGGTAGCTTCTGGATTCGGGCGGAAGGGTTTGATCAGTAGAGACTTTATGCAAGATCGTTCGGCTATAGTAACGTCGGTTTTGACACTGGCAGTGTTGTTGGCGGGGTGTGCCTCCAACCGCCCACCTGTGGTGTCCACGCCCCCCACCCCCGCTCCCAAACCCGCGGAGATTCGCGTGAACGCGTCGGCGCCGAATGAGATTCCGGCCGGCACAAAGGTAGAAGTGCGAACCAATGAGGTCATCACCTCCACCAGCACCAGCGGCAAGACGTATTCGGCCCAGATTGCCACCGACGTGGTGGCGCTCGACGGCGCGATGCTGTTGCCGCGAGGCGCTCCCGTGGAGCTGGTCCTGATGGAAACGAAGCAGGGCAAAGGGATTCGCGGCAGTTCCGTCGCGCTCGGAATGCGATCGGTAACCGTGCAGGGCGCCACCTATCTGGTTGTCAGCGAAGAGGTGGAGCGAAACACCGGGCTCGGCGCGAACAAGCGTACCGCGCAGACGGTCGGAACCGGCGCCGCGCTGGGAACCCTGATCGGAGCCGCGGCAGGCGGCGGCAAAGGTGCCGTGATCGGCGGACTCGCCGGAGCGGCCGCCGGTGCGCTGGCCCAGGTGCTAACGCAGAACAAGGAGCTGAAGATCCCAGCCGAAACGGTCCTGGCCTTCCAGCTCGACGAGCCGATTCGCCTCGAGGCCTCAGCGGCCCCGCCCGCATCGGCCCCTCCACCCGGGGGCGGTTGGCCCGCCGCCACCAAGCCGACTACATAAGTAAGTCGCGTATCAAACCTGTCTGCAGCACACTTTGTTCAGCGGCAGCCGGAAACTCCGCTGTACGCCGAGGTCTCTCGATACCAGCCCCGGGCCAAAAAGGATATTCCGCCCCGCATTCCCGCAAAGGGCGACCAGAAGCTTTTTCATATGCCCGGAACTATATCATTCCGGGATAGCAACCGGGGGAATCTCTTCGCCCCGCATTACCTTGCCGACCAGTTCGTAAAGCGCCACCCAGGCCTGCTCCACCTCGGGGCTGAAATATCCCGCAAGCTCCTGCCGGAGCGCCCCAATCAGCGCCTCGCCGACAACCCCGTAATGCGAGCTCAGAACGCCATACGCAATAT
>JAWXCM010000046.1:0-4292 GCA_034408745.1 Bryobacteraceae bacterium | reverse complement strand
TCCCACAATCAAACAAAATCATCACTTTATGTTTTGGCACCGGCAGGCTCATCGTTCGATGAGCCTGCACCCGCGAAAAAATGGGACAAGCTCTAAATACCGGCCTGCGGGTGTCAGAGCTTTGCGTGCTGTTATGGAAGGACATCAATCTCAGCAGCCGTCAGGGCACGTTGACGGTGCGGAAAGGCAAGGGGAGCAAACGCCGGCAGATCCCACTCAATAAGGATGTGCGCAGGGTTTTGCTGATGCTCGGTTACGGGGAACTGGCGGGAAAACCGACTTCCGTCTTTCTTGGGCAACGTGGCCCACTGACGCCTCGAGGATTTCAAATTCTCCTGGCGTCTTACGTGCGTGCGTCAAACCTCAAGGATGTTACACCGCATTCATTGCGGCACAGTTTTTGCAAGAACCTCGTCAACGCCGGCGTCGGTTTAGAGAAGGTCGCAGCGCTCGCAGGTCACGAAACGCTGGAAACTACCCGACGATATTGTGAGCCCTCACTGGGCGAGTTGCAACAAGCCGTCGAAATGGTCAGCGAGGAAGAATCATAGAATCAATAGCTTGCATTTACTATGTCCGTTTTTGAACGAATCTTTGCGCTATCCCCCTTTTGGCTCTATACTATGGCGTACGCTTTCGAAACGGGGAGCCAGTGAATCGCCGCATTTTCGTCGTAATCGCCGCCTACAACGAGTCGCGAGCCATCGCCCCGGTAGTCGCCCGGGTTCGCGCCAAGTATCCCCACGTTGTAGTGGTAGACGACGGCTCAACGGACGCGACGACGGAATGTCTTCAGTCGTCGGGCGCCCACCTGTTGCGCCATCGGATCAACCGCGGCCAGGGAGCGGCGCTCCAAACGGGAATCCGGTTCGCGTTAATGCAGGGAGCGGATGTGATCGTCACCTTCGACGCCGACGGCCAGCACGACGAGGCTGACATCGACGTAATGGCCGCTCCCATCCTTCGCGGCGAGTGCGATGTGACGCTGGGATCGCGTTTTCTCGGAAGCGTCGGCAACATGCCATTCACGCGCCGGATCGTGCTGAAGTTGGCGGTGGCGTTTACGCGCGTGATCTCCAACATCCGTGTCACCGACGCGCACAACGGCTTCCGCGCCTTCTCGCGGGACGCCGCCGCCGGTTTGCGCATTACGATGGACCGCATGGCCCATGCATCGGAGATCCTCGACGAAATCCGCCGTAACAACTGGCGCTTTCAAGAGATCCCTGTGCGGATCTCCTACTCGGCATATAGTCTGGCGAAGGGTCAGAGTTCCTGGAACGCTCTGCGTATTGGGTCCGAGATGTTGTTTAGAAAGATAACGATGTGACGAGATTCCAGCTTGTTATCCTGCCCGTCATAACGGTGCTGTTCGCGCGAAGTCTGCTGCTTCTGATTCGCGTCCGGCGGTTGTCCGGGCCGTCCCTGCTGGGTCCGGTCATCTGGCTGATGGCCGGGCTGGCGATTCTCAACCCGGATTTCACCACCGAGATCGCGAAGTCGATGGGCATCGGCCGCGGCGCGGACCTGCTGATCTACCTGAGCGCGCTAGCATTCCTGTTTCTGGCTTTTTATGTCTACCAGCGCTTTCAGCGCGTTGACTCCGCGCTGACGGAGTTAACCCGTCACATCGCCATCCGGGAAGCCGGGGTGGCCGCTTCGGATCGCGCCGGCGGGCGCGACGTGCCTTCCTGATATCACGGCATGGCGGAAAATCGACAAACTCTTTACTGGCTCCTCGCCATCTTGTCGCTGGCCGCTGTGGCACGCATTCCCGGTGTGTTTTGGGGTGCCAATTTCCCGGAAGGCTGGCAGGAACACCACCCGGACGAGTACTCGCACTGGGTGAACGCCGAGCCCCTGATCAACCCGCGGCAGTCTCCGCGCTGGCAGCATCCGTATCCCAAGGGCACGGCTACCCACGCCGCCGTGCCTTTGATCGCGGTCCGGGCGCTGCAAGGCAAGCTCTCCGCGCCTGTGCCGGAGATGAGCGTAATCGTTACCGCCGGGCGCGTGGCGTCGGTGCTTTACGGCGTTGCCAGCGTACTTGTGTTGTTTCTCTGGGCACGCCGCCTGTTCAGCGATCCCCGTACCGCTATGCTCGCGGCCGGGCTGTTCGCCTTGGGCGGACTGCACGTCACCCAAAGCCACTTTTTCCTTGCGGATGTTCCGGCGCTGTTCTGGCTGCTGCTCGGTCTCTATCTGCTCCACGCCGACTTGGACCAGTCCGATAAAGCGAAGCTGCTTCCCCTGTCCGGAGCCGCATTCGCGTTCGGAGCCGCGTTCGGCATCAAATTGGTTATCGCCGGCTTGATTCCGCTCGTCCTGATCGCGATATGGAGCCGTCCGCGCTGGATCCGCGCCGCCCAAATAGCGGCTTTCTTCATCGCCGGGCTGATCGTGATCAACATGGGCTTCTTCACTCCCATGGACCTTTTTCGCGTGGTCACCCGCGGGATCAACGACCCCTGGCAGTTTAGCCGCCTTAACAGCGCGATTCTCTATCTGGCCGAACTCCCAAGCATCGTGAGTCTTCCAGTGACGCTGCTGGGCGTCGCCGGCGCCGCATGGCTGGCCTGCCGCCTTTTCGCCCCCTCCAGCCGGAAGCGTCTCGTCCCGGCCCTGTTGCTGACCGTCGTTCCGCTACTCGTGAACCTATGGGTCACAGTGTTTAAGACCGACCATTTCCCGCGCCATTTGATTCCCTTCATCCCGTGGGTCTGCCTCGCCGCGGCCTGGGCGCTCACCCGTTGCGCGGACTGGCTGGCGGCGAAAGGCATTCCACGCGCCGTGCCGGTGACGATTGTCTTTGTTTACCTTGGCCTGTTCGTCTACGATGGCGAACGAGTGTTTCTGAACGAGCCACGCAACGACGCCGCCCGCTGGCTGGCGCGGAACTTGGCCCCAGGCACGGCGCTCTGGTGGCGCGGCCATTCGTTGCATGCGTTCCCCAACGTAAATTTCCCCGAAAAAGGCCGTCCGCAGGTCATCGCCATTGAAATGCATAGCGCCAATCATTACCTGAGCGACCTGGGATGGAAGAACACTTTCCCCAGGGACTACAGGCGCATATTCGGCGCCGGCGGATCGCAGGAAAAAGTGGATCAGCTACAATCCCTGTTTCAAGGTAAATCGGAGTACCGCGAAACCGTCCGGTTCCCCGAGGGTTACTTCATGCCGGAGTACGTCATCACGGACCGGCTGATCGGAAACCGCTCCCGTAATTACGTCGCCGAAATTACGATTTTTTTTAAGGGAAGTGGAGAGCTTTAGGAAGTTCGGCGAGACTGCCGGAAAGAAACATTCTCTAAAGAGACCTACGTCATCGTCCCAGGCGGAGATCCCGGAAAGGGTAGAGCACACGGTGGCGCCAATCAAGGGGACGATGACAAGTGACGATAACCTTCAGACCCGATACAATTACGTGAAGCAAATGAGCCATCAACCCCGCGCCTTAGGTATCGCAAAGATGTCCTTGCTGGGGGCATTCTACGGGTTCGCCGCCTGGTTTGTCTATGGGCTGATCGAGATGTTCCTGTATTCTGTAGTTCCATTGGCGCTGGGCGCCGGGGACGTTCTCGGCCAGCGGCACTGGTATGTAACTGCAATACTCTTCGCCGGATATGCGGCAACCGGTATCTCTCTGGGTGCCTTGGGAGGCGGGCTGCTGGCTGTGGCCGCGCGGGTATTCCGGCGGGCCGATGCAGAGCCGGATCCTCACAAACTCGCCCAAATCGCCGCCTCTTTGACACTCGTCCTGTCCTACACGGCGCTCCTGTTGATGGGCCAGTTTTCGGGACGAGGGATGCTGCCGCTCTGCGCAGGCCTGGCCGTTTGTCTCCTGGCATGCATCCCGCCGCGGCCGTGGCGCCAGCAGCTGGGCTTTCTGGCGGGGCCGTGGACATCCGGCGCGCTGCTCGTCGTGGTGCCGTATGTAAATTACGAAATAATGGCAGACCGATCGGCCATAGCGAGGGGCGCCGCCTCGCTCCTGGCCGTCCTAGGCTTGATGGGGGTATCGGCCCTGATACACCGGGCAGTCCATTGGCTGCGCCAGCCCACGCCTTTCCACCAGACCGCTTTATTGGGAATGGGAACGCTGGCGGTCGTCGTGATGGTGGGTGCTTTCAGTAAAGGCCTCGACGTGCCCGGCCGCCTCGCACCCGCGAACGCGGTTTCTGGGCGTCCAAATGTTGTTTTGATCGTCCTGGACACCGTTCACGCCGGACACCTCTCCCTGTACGGATACGCGCGGAATACTACCCCGAACCTGAAGCAGTTGGCCGCCGAGG
>JAWXCM010000045.1:0-5314 GCA_034408745.1 Bryobacteraceae bacterium | reverse complement strand
CACGTTCATGACACCGAATGGTCGCGTGCAGGAGATCGACATCGACGGTAGTGCCAACGCGACGCCGCGTACGCGTTTCTCCGTGCCGACCTGGCGACGGTCCACGTTCGACGATGGCGGCTCAGGATTCGCCGTCGTTGGCGATAGCGAGCGCTACATCGTGCGCGTTTCGCCAGCCGGTGTCGCCGTCGCGTATGTCAATCGGTGGCAAACTCTCATGAACAACGAGGACTCGATTGGACGCGCTCGGAAGTGACTCGCCCAGCGTGCCCTCATGAGTAAGCCTATGCGCCTTTGTAGACGTCTGTACTGAGATACCGTAGGCCGGAATCGACAATAACCGTGACAACCGTTGCGTCCGGACCCAGCCGCTTAGCTACGCGTAGCGCCGCCACCAGGTTCGCACCGGTTGAAGGACCGGCAAACACTCCTTCCTCACGAGCCAAACGTCTTGTCATGTTCTTGGCGTCGTCGGTCGAAACCGTCGCAATCTCGTCGACCTGATTGGGGAGAGTACGGCTGACTCCGCGGGCTCGACGGCGACTATGTGTACATCCGCCCTGTGCAGACGAAGGGCGTGAGTCACTCCGTGGATGGAATGTGCCGTGCTTACAGCGTGGACAAACGCGTCGACCCTTCCAGCGGTTTGGCTCCAGATCTCCTCGCCCATCGCAAAATAACCAGTCACCGCATCGCGGTTGTTCAATTGATCTGACCACCAATGGCCCGGCTGCGCACTCAGTTTCGCCGAGGCCGCAATCATTTCCTTGATCAACTTCTCCGTGATCTGTTTATTGTCACTCACCACGTCGGTAACTTCGGCTCCAAATGCTTCCATCGTGCGTCTCTTCTCATCACTGAACGCGTCAGAGAAAACAATTTTGAGCTTATACCCTTTGGCTGCGCAAACCAGGGCCAATGAGATCCCGGTAGTGCCTGCCGTGTATTCGACGACTGTGCCACCGGGCTCGAGGCGTCCATTCGCCTCCGCAGCCGCGATCGCTGCAACCGCCATTCGGTCCTTCATGCTTCCCGTCGGGTTCGCGGACTCCAGCTTGGCAAACACGCGAACGGAGCCCGCCGGCACGACTTTGCGTAACTCAACCAGAGGCGTGTTTCCGATGCCACCCAGGACGCCAGAGTCAGTGCCTTCGGAAACCACTCGAGCCATCGTCGTAGCCATCTGGTACTCCGCGTGAGCGTTCAATCGAATCAGATGTGAGGCCAGAAATGTGTGGGTAATAGCTGAACGACCGGCGTTCTCGATGCGCATGACGTATAAAGAATGGCGGCACCCGTCCTCTACCCTCGAAATGGTGGCGCAACCATTTCTTTGATCTCCCGCGACTTCGCCGGATTGACTCGGCGGCCGTCAGTGACCTACATCGGCATCGATCAGCTTGATTACGTTCGCTACGGCAATGCGGAGTTGAGCGCTCCGCCCTGCCAGGCCGGCTTCGGTGAACTTGCGTGTTGCGATCAGATTTCGAAACTCGAGGTCCTTAGCGAGATGCCTGACGTCTGGTAGCAGTCGTCGCAGCGGGTCCTCGAGTGGGTCCGATGATGTCAGCTGTGGCATCCGGCTGGCCACCAGGGTCTCCCAGGATGAGATTGAACTGCTGCGGACATACTCGTCAAAGTCAGCATTAAGCTTCGCAGTCGCCTCATATTGAAACAGTGCGCGGCGCAACTCGTCGTTATGCACTCCCTGCAGGCCCGTGGCTGACAGGAGTTCTTCGTACGCTGGCATGTTTGGGAAGTAGTTGTTGAAGAACCACAGCGCTTGTCCGAGGAACAGGATCGAGTCCGCGTTGGTTGCGGCATCGGCGGTTTCAAGAAGCGCGTCGAGGCGCGTCAGCTTGCCCTCTGAAATGCGGTGAAGCTGTTCAAGAGAGTCCAGAGCCAGCCCGGACGTCACGAATTCTTTGCGCATCTCCTTGATGCGGCGCAGTTCGTGCGCGCGATCGTTCCGGTCATCCTGCCACGTCTGCAGTGCGAATGCTGCGAGTACGCTCAATACAATGAGTACAGCATCGCCGAGCATTCGCTGCCAGTGTCGCTCATTCCTGTGAGCAGTACCGATCGGTGACGACGTCAAGCTGGAAGGATCCATGTGCCCTCTTTTGTGCCGAGCGTACAACGACGGAGCAAGTCCATTCTATGCCGAAGGCTCGCTACAAAACTGCGCCGAACAACTTTCCTACCACGGCAGTCAGCGCCATCGCCAACGCACCCCAGAAGCAGACTCTTATGGTGGCTCGCACCAGTGGAGCGCCGCCGGCTCGAGCCGATACGGCTCCGAGCACCGCAAGGCAGAGAAGAGAAGCCAGCGAGACGCCGACGACCAGACTCGCCATTGGTGTGATCGCAGCAACACCGAGGGGAACGCTAGCGCCGACGGCGAACGATGCAGCCGACAACAGAGCGGCTTGAACTGGCCGAGCGGCCAATGTCTCGCTCAACCCGAGTTCATCGCGCATGTGGGCGGCCAGCGCGCCGTGCGCCGTCATCTGCTCAGCGACCTGGCGCGCGAGATCCGGGGTTAGCCCGCGTCGAACATAGATTCCTTCCAGTTCAGCAAGCTCGGCCGCAGGCTGATCCGCCAACTCTGTCTGCTCACGTTTCTTGTCCGCGAGCTCGGTGTCCGATTGCGAGCTGACTGATACATATTCACCGGCGGCCATCGACATCGCGCCCGCTACCAGACCAGCGACACCTGCGACGAGAACCGTTGACCGGATGGAGTCAGCCGCGGCGACTCCGACAACCAGGCTTGCTGTTGACACAATCCCGTCATTCGCCCCGAGAACGGCGGCTCGAAGCCAGCCGATTCTCTCTGTCCGATGCCGTTCGCGGTGCACTGGCTCCTCGTTCGAAGCGAAAGCCTTCTCAGTGGTCATTTTTCCATCGGCCGTTTTGAGGCGTAGCATTTCGGCTGTCGTGATACGTTAACCGACGTGCAGATCCAGCGACCTGGTGAGCGACAGCGACCGCGAGCGTGAGCGGCATGTCCAGCCGGCGAAGCGCAATGCTGTTCTTGATCGCCGTGGCATCTCGGAAAGTCTTCACATTTGAATCATCCACGCGCCCGCGCCGGATGGCGAAGCGGCAAGCGCCAGTTATCCGCAGTGGCCCGGCCCGGCCTAACTCAGATTCGACCACTACTCTTCCGACACATGCATCACTTGCGCGGCCAAGGCGCAACGTACTCCACCTGCGACACCCTGCGGATCCGCTGAAAGTCGGAACCATTCAGGGTCACCAACGTTACGCCTTGTTCTCGACATGAGGCGGCCAGCAACACGTCCTGTATAAAGGATCCCGGCACGCCTCCGGTGCTGATCACCCGAGTTTCCACCAAGTCTGCGATGATCTCTCCCGACCGTTTCCACGCGGCGTATCCAGGCGTAAGGATCCTGCCACGCTTCTCAAACGGCTGCACGATTTCGCGCGCCAACCACTTGCGCGCGTTTTCGGTTATAGCGCCGCGCATGAGTTCTTGGACCACGACTGCGTGCAGGTATATCTGCGGGAGAAAACTTCCTACGAACTGGACCAACTCTGTTCCGAACGAGGTATCGCGCGCGGCCGTCACATAGATGTTCGTATCGAGAACGTACTTCTTCACGCCGCTTCCTCATCGGGATCACGCAAAAGCTGACTTCCCGCCAGGTCTTCGAGCCCTGATACCACTTCAGAACGGAAGGCCACTAGATCCAGCGCCTGTTCGATGGTCTCCGTCTCGGTCTTCGTACCTAAGATTCGCTTGGCGCGATCGATCTTAGCTTGGCTCAATCTCAGGTTTTTTCGCACCGACCCTTTCTTCGTTGCCATTACTCCTCCCACGTTGGTCTGTACAAACAAAGATGTCGTCTGTACAAGCACAGGTCAAGCCAGAATGCGTGTGGCCGAACCTCATTGCGTCTGGGATCAAGTTTGAAGTGACGCGGAACGATTGAGGGAGCGTCAGCGACCGAATGAGCGGAGCGGCATGTCCAGCCGGCGAACCGCAATCCTGTTTCCGCTACCGTGTCATTCCGGAAAATCTGCACACCGGAAACTGGCCAGGCCATGACGCCGGATGGCGACGCGGCAAACGCCAGCTATGTGACGTCTCAACGCTGTTCTATTGCCTGTCCGGACCACCGTTTGGGATTCTGCCTTGCGTGGAAACACGCGACGACAGCGACGCGCTTCGGCTCCGCGATGTAATGCAGCCCGTACGGGAATCGGCGTAGGGGTGCACGGCGCACGTTCTGCAGCAGAATTGGATTTGACTCGGGATTAGCGCGAACACTATCCACGCGTCGCCAACAGCCTCAGAGAAATTCCTGTCCTAGCCCGTTTCTCTGTTCGTCGTACCACCGTACCGCCGGTTCGATATCATGCTCAGCCGAGCGTCTAAGAACGACCTTCACGACCCTAGCGGTGACCGAAGTTTGGATTGGACATCGTCCCACGAGACGACGTCGTCCGTGCTTTCATTGTGTTCATTCAACCGCCGTTCCAGTTCAGCACGCTGTTCT
The DNA here is from genome assembly GCA_034408745.1 of Bryobacteraceae bacterium. Classification (GTDB taxonomy): domain Bacteria; phylum Acidobacteriota; class Terriglobia; order Bryobacterales; family Bryobacteraceae; genus JAWXCM01. The sequence goes on along the minus strand of JAWXCM010000045.1, from coordinate 788 downwards.
GGCGTGAGCGGTATGCTGTTCGGGTCTTCCGCGACGCTATCCCAGATCTCTTGAGCGACAGCGATGCGTTCTTCATCGCTCAGCTCAAGAATGTCGCGGAGGTCTACTTTGGCCATTCGGCACATGCCCAATTCAATGGAGTGTTCTATCTTACGGCCTGACCCTAACCGAGTGGTGAGTATGACCCAGCTTCTTCAAAAGGCTTTCGAGGCGGCCGGCAAGCTGTCCCCTGAAGCGCAGGACGCCCTTGCGAGAGCCCCTCTCTTCGAACTCGAGTCCGAGAAGGCGTGGGACACCGCCTTTCCAACTGCAGCGGCTGACGGATTGGTCGTCCTCGCCGACGAGGCACTGTCCGAACACTGCAGTCGGAAGACCAGGCCCCTCGACCCGAATGATTTGTGAAGTCGGTAACAACCGAGCGCTTTCGTAAGGCGCTCCGTGATCTTCCACCACACGTTCAGGAACAGGCACGGCAGCCGTACAGCCAATTTGTTATCGACCCCAACCACCCAAGTCCTCATTCAAGCGCGTGCACGCGACACGGCCAATTTATTCAGCGCGAGTAAGCCTCGGTTATCGCGCCCTCGCAATCCGTGATCAAGACATCCTCATATGGTTTTGGATTGTCTCACATTCGGATTACGACCGTCTCATCAGCCATCCCTGACAAACTTCGTTGTTGAATGGCAGTTAGGATAGAACTCGAGTGCACGCACGTTAGGTGAAGGGTTTCCGCGCCTGCTCTTTCGATATGCAGGACGGGTTCACAATTTCACCATGGCCATGTT
>JAWXCM010000044.1:0-2630 GCA_034408745.1 Bryobacteraceae bacterium | reverse complement strand
TTCCTTCAGACCAACGTCAACGCGACCACCACGGCCATCCTGCTGCCGACCGTGGCGCCGGCACTCGGCAGGGTGTCGGACCAGGTGAGTGTCTCCGCCGAGGCCAGCCGCGTCAGCACCGGGTCCGCCACCATCCAGCAACTGGTGGACTCCAAACGGATCATGGATCTTCCGCTTAACGGGCGCGACATTTATCAACTGGCAAAACTAGTTCCCGGTACGGGCCAGAGCGGTACGAATATCGGCGGCGGGCGCTCCGGCGGCCAGAACAGCGGTATGGTCAATGTTCGCGTGGATGGGGCGCTGAACGTGGACAACGCGTTTCAACAGATTCTCCCAAGCCCCAGCCCCGACGCCGTGGAGGAGTTCACCATTCAGACGAGTGTGGCGTCGGCTCGCTACGGCTATGCATCGGGCGTAATCGAAATTTCCACTAAGAGCGGAACGAACCAGCTCCACGGCAGCGTGTATGAATTTCTCCGTAACGACAAGCTCGACGCCCGGAATTTCTTCCTGGCGCAGAAGGTCAAGCGCAAGCGCAATCAGTACGGATTTGCCGGCGGCGGACCCGTCTATATTCCCAAGCTCTACGACGGCCGCAATCGCACGTTCTGGTTCGTTAACCTCGAGCAGCAGAAGGAACCTCTCGGCGCGGTCACCACGCTCTTCGTCCCCACCGAGGAGCAGATTCTCGGCGATTTCTCGAAGTTCAACCGCGTCATCCGCGACCCGCTCACCAGGCAGAACTTCCCCGGCAACATCATTCCCGCCAGCCGCCTGGACCCGCTCGCCATCAATTTCCTGAAGCAGTATGTGCCGCTCGCGCAGGACTCGCTCGGGACTTACCAATACCAGCGCCCGAACGACAGCAACCCAACGCAGTTGCTCCTTCGCGGCGATCAGTCCTTCGCCGAAGGCCGCCAACGGTTCAGTGGACGCGTATTCACGACACGCCGTATGGGACCCACCGGGCACGGCAATCTGCCCAGTTTCCAGCAGGGCAAGGTGCAATTGGATACCGACCTATACGGATTTAACCACGTAGCCACTCTCGCCCCTAACAAGATCAACACCGCGCGCCTGAGCTACAACGGCTTCTACACGGCCGCGGACTACAAGCCGAACATTTCCATCGACGACCTGAAAAAGCTGGGCTGGGGATCGAACTACTACACCTACACGCCCGACTTCCCGATGATGAACGTCACCGGCTTCTTCCAAGCCAGCATCGAACAGATCAAGATCATACGCGACTTCAACACATTCTCCTGGAGCGACGATTTCTCCTGGATCCTCGGAAAGCACAGCCTGCAGATGGGGGGCGACGCCATACGCACCATTCAGAACGCCGACAACTATGCCCGCACCAACGGTTCCTACAACTTCAGCGGCGTCTTTTCCAACACCGCGCTTACCGACTTCGTGACCGGGCGGCCGGCCAGCTTCCGGCAAGGCAGCCCCGCTCCCAACGCCGTGCGGGGCTTGCACATGGCCTTCTACATTCAGGACGACTACAAATTGTCGCGCCGGCTCACGCTCAACCTGGGGCTTCGCTACGAGCTGCCGTTGCCGCTCCTCTCCATCAACGACGCGGCCATGAAATACGTACCCGGCGCTAAATCCACGGTCTACGTCAACGCGCCGCCAGGCGTGCTCTTCTATGGCGATCCCGGGGTGCCGCGTGCCGGACGCAACGCGGTGAAGAACCTGTTCGCGCCGCGCGTGGGTCTCGCTTACACACCCACCGGCGACCAGAAGACCGTGCTCCGCGCCGGTTATGGCGTCTATTACAATCCCTCCTGGACAAATATTCAAGGGCAGTTCGCCATCTACCAGCCGTTCACGCGCATCATCGATATCAACGCGCCGGCCAGTACCGCCAACCCCTGGGCCGACTTCCCCGGGGGAAATCCCCATCCCTACACGCCGAACAAGAATTCGCCGTTCGATAACGAAATTACGGGCTTGTCGTACGGACCCAATTTCAAAGAGTTGAACATGCAGCAGTGGAATGTGACTATCCAGCGCGAGTTTGCGCGGGATTGGCTGGTCACCGTTGGCTATGCCGGTTCCAGAGGCACCAACATTCCCTTCCTGCGCGACATTAACCAGGCCGTCTTCATTCCCGGCGCATCCACGGCGGCGAACATCAATCAACGCCGTCCGCTGGCGCCTCACTTCGCGCGGTACAGCTTCATCGAATCGGTCACCAACTCCAGCTACAACTCGGTGCAGGCGTCCGTGGACAAGCGCCTAAGCCATGGTGTCACCGTGCTGATGTCCTACACATTCTCCAAGGCGCTCACCGATCTCAACGTCGTGCTCACTAACAATGGCGGCGTGCAGGACGCCAACAACCGGCGCGCCGAGTGGGCGCCGGGCGACTATGACCGCACGCACGCCTTTGTTACGTCGTGGGTCTGGCAGGTTCCCTCGCCCTTCGGCAAACGCGGACTCGGCCATGCCATCTTCGGCGGATGGGAACTGAACGGGATCGGCTCCATGTACTCCGGCGCGCCACTCCAGTTCGTCACTTCGCAGGACCGGGCGCTGCGCGGCCAGCCGAACCGGCCGGACCGGATTAAGGATCCGCGATTGGACCCCGGCCGTCCTCGCGTGGATTTCATTGC
>JAWXCM010000043.1:0-5054 GCA_034408745.1 Bryobacteraceae bacterium | reverse complement strand
GTCCGAGAGGAGTGAATCGGCGTCGGGCCACAAGCAACAAGGGCCATGCGGTATGCGCACAGCCCCTGTTTGAACAAAGTATCGCGGTAAGAAACTTCAGCGGGGCGGGTTCGCCCGCGGCTGGCTGGAAGCGGGCTGGGGCTGCTGCGAGGGCGTGCCACCGGGTGCCGCGCCGGGCTGGTTGTTGCCGGGCTGGTTCACGCCGGGCTGATTGGTCCCCGGCGACGACTGGTCGTTCCCGCTCCCGATGTCGCCGGTGAACAGCGTCCGCTGCTGCGAAAGATACTGCTGGAGTTGGGCGTTCTCCTGCAGGATGTCCTGCAGAAGGTCGAGCGTCGCACCGCCCTGCCGATCCGCCGGGAGTTGGCGGAGCGCGCCGAGGCGCTGCACCAGCCGCTGGTTGCGCTCGGCCATCGACCGCTCAAGGTTGGCCAGGCGCGTCGCGGACTCACGGAACTGCGGCTCCATCGCTTCGTTCGAGAGCGAGAAGAACCGCGGGTTGTCGCTTGACGATGAGCCCGGGTTGCGGCTCAGCGGCGTGTTGCCGCGCCCACGCTCCAGAGGCGTCACATCACCGGGGTTGCCACCCGGCTGGTTCTGTCCTGGCTGGACTTGGCCGGGCTGGACTTGGCCGGGCTGGACCTGGCCGGGCTGATTGGGATTGGGCTGGTTTGGATTGGGCTGATTCTGGCCCGGTTGGCTGGGGTTCGATGGCCGCGGCGTGGGGTTCGAGGGCTGGGGTTGCTGCGAGGGCGTGCCACCCGGTGCCGAACCCGGCTGGCCCTGCTGGGCCTCCATGCCCGCGACGAAGACGCCCGACATCGCGGCAACGCAGCCGCCCATGGTCATCAGAAAATTGGTCTTCACGAATCGCTCCTTCCAGTTTTGGTGTGCCTGGAAGAAGATTTGTCCCGGAATGTGAAGTCAGGCTAAACGGCGTGTGAAAGCCCGGACATGATCTGAGCGTCCGCCCGTCAAGGGGGTTGAGTCTTTTGGAAGCTCCGCTCTTGGACCCGCGTTCTCAGGGAGCCTTCGGTGGCGGCAACGTGCCGCTTGCGGCGCGGCTTGTCGCGAGCACATGGTTCTGTGGCCACCTTGCGCTTAACGCGGCAACGTGCTCGGTGCCCCAGGCGCGGCTGCTCATCCCCCAGTGGTTGGCTGGCCACTGGACTGAAAGAGTGGTTTCATGCCCTCCCGTACCGGCGGCACCGGACGGCGCTTTCCAGTCTCGCTTGTACTCGTAGGTCGCCGCGGTCCATGCCGAGGGCGTCGGGTCATCCTTGATCAAACTCTCGAGTTCTGTTTCCAGTGTCGGGCCGGACTCGTAATCGCGGTAGGGGCTGATCGCCACACGTTGACCGGCCATTCTCAGGAAGTTACCGTGGTCGTCAATATCTCCCGCGTCCCGCACATACGGATAGGCCTCTCGCAGGATGGCACCGATTGGCAGGCGCGGGGGCACCTGATCAAACGCACCGTCGTACCAACTATTGAGCATGATCTCACGACGGTGAACGCCGACCAGAATATAGCGTCCGGATCGCGTCTCACGGACAAAGCAGAAACGCGATCGGTCGCCGAACCAGGTTTCGACCTTCTTGCTACCGCCCCGACTCCACGTTTCAGGAAGCGGCTTGGCTGGATTGAGCACATAGTAGAACGACCTGCCCGGCTGCCAGTAGATGAGATAGAGGAAATATCCAGACTCATCACGGATGCCCGAAATCAACTGTTCACCTGGAAGCAGCGGAAAGGACGGGGGCTCGAAGGCCTCCTGGTCCAGAACAAACGTGCGGGTCAGTCCGTCAAGTGAAACTGCGACTTCATTGTCCAGGGGATCGAACGATATCACGACTCCGTCGGTGCCGGTGCTGAACTCTGTCGTGACCATGTCGCGTTCATTGCACGCGTCAAAGTAGCCGACGGAGATGGCTCCCCGCTCGGCATCGACGAAGCGGATGTTGCCGCTCACCAATCGGTTGCCCAATGGGAAGCGATAATAATAATAACGCTCACTTGGATAGACGACCCCTCGCAGCGGCGCCCTCTCGAGCACGAAACGAAGCACGGACCGAGGATCGGAGAATGCCGGAGCCAACAGCTCATTTGTCGGTTTTTCAAACGAGTGCCCCTCGGCCCGCCACGCCCTGATGACGGTCTCGTTGAGTACGACCTGTGACGCCCGGGACTGTTGCACGGGCTGCGCGCCGCAACCGACAACGAACACAGCCAAAGCCGATAGCAGAATGGCAGTTCTGTACATTGCCCTGTCGATCAATGAGGCAGTCGGCATATTTTGATCGAGCTGATCGGGCGTCGAATGCTCGATTTACGGAGGCCACGGGAACTGAGGCACAATCCCCGGAATATCTTGGAAGGTGGTCCACCATGTGTGATCCGGCGGGAAGATCGGCCATCCACCAGGCGCAGGATCGCCCCAGCTCGCAGAGACGGCTGCGGTGTGCGTCGGAGGCCATGTTGGTTGGGGACCCGGCCATCCATTCGAGGCATAGTTGAGGTGTGCAGGCGGCCAACTTCCGCTGACCCCCGGTGCATGTGATAGCCCCCACCCGCCCGAGACAGAAGCATAGTGGTTGGGCGGCCAAACCATCTGCGACGCAGCCGCTTGGTGGGACCAATTCTGGCTGATCGATTGGACGTGCATCGGCGGCGCAACTCGTTGGCCTGAATCAGCCGCGAGGTGATGAGGCCACCAACCCCGCGAGGTATTCAGGTCGTGGTCGGCAGGCCATGTGGTCGAAGCGGACGCTGTGTGTCCGGAAGGCCAATGGGAACTGAGGCCGACCCCATGCGGACGATTATGACCCAATGCCGACCAGACCACATCATGAGGAGCGGGCGGCGTCCACGTCCTCGATGACTCCCACAGGTGGTTGGCTGGCCAACTCCGGCTGACGTGCTCTTCATGCGCAGGCCAAGGCTCACGCTCGGTGAAGAAGGTACTGTGGTCGGGCGTCGCATGGTCAGCGGGTGGGTTGTAACTGCTGGAAACGCCAGTGAGGTGGTTCGGCTGCCACCAATTTGGATGCGGGTTTGGCCAAGTTCCCGACACGCCCCGAAGATGGTTCAGGGGAGCGCATGCCGTCGCCATGAAACGGGCGCGGCCAAACTCCCTGATCGCCCCGATGTATGCGAATGCCTTACGTGCGATCTGGTCAACCTCGGACGGAATGAAATCGTTTCCGACCTGCGTAGCGGTCGCAGACACGTCAACGATGTCCTTCGAGCCGTCTAGGTTGATATCACCCTCTGGGGACTGCGCCAGCACCGCATCAAGAGTTGCCAGAACATCCGGCGTGCCGACCGGCTGGGCGTTCGGTGTGGTCTTGCCGTATGCCGCCTTGATGAGTTTTCCGACGGCGGCGATAATGTCCTCGCCGGTCACGACGCCGTCCGCATCCACATCCCCGAGCATTTCAAACTGCGCGCCGTACAACGCAACGAGTTGATCGTCCAGCATCATGGCGACATCTACGTCGCTGATGGCGCAGTCATTGTTCATGTCCTGCAACTGCATGGCCGAGGGCGACAGGTAGTCGGTAATTTCCATTCGATCTGGCGGTCCGGCAGCGGAAGCCGCGCATAGAGCCGTGAGTCCAGAGGCAATCAGACAGGCGCAATCAATCCGCATGGGGAATTTCCTAATGGCCATGCTAGCGGTTCGGTAATTGGTTGTCAAGACAATTTGCGACTCATAATCGCTGCGTCGCTTGCATCGGCTGCGCCCGCCAATAGGTGACCGTTCGCCACAGCCATTCCATCGGGCCGAAGCGGAAGTGCCGCATCCAGAGCACGCTGATGACGCACTGCACCGCGTAGACGCCGAGCACCAGGGCGCAGCGCTCGGGGCGCGACCACGATGCAAACTGTCCCAAGCCCCAATGATAGAACACGAAGGTGGCGATGACGGTCTGCATGAGATAGTTCGTCAGCGCCATGCGCCCCACGTTCGCCAGGACGTTGGTGACGCTTCGTGCGATGCCGCGACGGACGAGCAACGCGATCCCGGTGAGGTACATGAGGCTCACCAGCGGCCCGCACACCATGAGCAGGAAGACCGTGAGCGCGGCCGACCACGCGTGCATCCCGGCCCACCCGATGAGGAACGGCGACACCGCGGCCCCAGGGAGGCCGACAACAAGGCCCAGGAAAAACAGCCGCGGCAGCCACTTCTCGCCCGCCGTCGTGAACAGCCCCATCCGCAGCAACGCCGCGCCGATGAAGAACATGCCAAGCACATGCCAGCCGATTCCCAGCAGACAGACCAGGAGGAACATGACCCACGACAGCGCGCGGAAGTAGAACGTCTGACTCCACGGGCCGTGCCGATACGCCTCAGTCTCCGTCTCCATCCAGATCGGCGAGTTCGGCGGGCCGATCTTCCCGTCTCGAAATGCTTGCACCCATCGCGCGAATGGTGTCGCTGGGGCAGCATCCATGTCAGGCGACGGCTCGCCGCTCGTTGCAGCCGCGCCATTCGTTTCCCCGGTCGCACTTGTGTCTGCGATGGCGGCGGGGCTAGAGGCGGGAGGGTTGCCCACCTGCTGCCCGGCGGCGCCGAGTGCGCCGAAACCCGACTGAAGCACCGCGCCAAAGAGCGCCAGCCCGACCCCAAGCGATAGCAGGGTGCGCGGGTCGATCCGGACGCAGAGCATCAGCACAACCCCGGCGATGCTGTAGACAAACAGGATGTCCCCGTACCACAGCAGCAGCGCGTGCGTCAGCCCCATGAAAAACAACCACGCGAGCCGGCGGACATAGACGGCGTAGAAGTTCCCGCCGCGGCCGATCACGCTGTGCATCTGCAGCGCCAGTCCCATGCCAAAGAGCATGGAGAACAGCGGGTAGAACTTCCCTTCGCAGAAGATTTTCACGAAGTAGTAGCACAGCACCGTGAGCGGGTCGCTCGATTCCGGGCCCGGCTGCATGTAGGTGCCGAAGGGCTCGGCGAAGAGTTGGATGTTGACAGAGAAGATGCCCAGCAGTGCTAAGCCGCGGGTCACATCGATCGCGAGAAGTCGGCTGGTGGCGGG
>JAWXCM010000042.1:0-5288 GCA_034408745.1 Bryobacteraceae bacterium | reverse complement strand
GCTGGACGAGGTGCGCGGACAGATACGTGCTCGCCACGATGCCCGCGCCCACGATCCCGGGTCGTGGCAGGTCCGGCGCGACACGCCGCACCAGGACGTAGCCCGGAACGGCGAACAGCCACGGCCAGACGAAGACGACCGCGAGGATCGGGACCGGCTGCAGTCGGCGCTGGCGGAGTTGGGCGAGCGGGAGCGCGCGGCGCTTGTTTTGCGGGATCTGGAGGGCCTGTCGACGGCTGAGGTCGCCGAGGCGATGGGGACCACGGAATCGACGGTCCGGGTTCAGATCGCCAAGGCTCGGCTGAAGTTGCGGGAGTTGTTGAGAGGAGTACGGGCATGAGCTGTCCACACGCAGAAGAAGTCGCGCTGCTGGAATCGGCCGGGCCGGAACTGCGGGCCCATCTGGCGGGGTGCGCCGAGTGCCGGGAACTGCTCGACGACCTGCTTTCCGATCAGGCGTTGTTGCGCGAGCCGCCCACTGTTCCGGAAGGCGTGGTCGCGAAGGCGGTGCTGCGGCGGTTGGCTGTCCGGCGGTGGAGTGTGTTGCCCGCCGGGCTCGCTGCTGCAGCGGCACTCGCGTTTGTCATACTGAGGCCGCTGCCGGTCCCGCAGACGCTGGCGCTCACGCCTCCGGCGCCCGCCGTCGCCGGAGTGGTGACTCCTTCCCGCAAGGTGGAACGGCGACACCCGGCGCCACGGCCCCGGATCACCGACCCAACGCTTTTAATGGCCAACCTTAAGGCAATGCTTCAGACTGGCTCGACTGCAACTGCCAGCGCCGACACGTCGGTGCTGATTACCACGCAGACGGACGACCCCGATGTTGTCATCGTGCTCGTGCCGGAGAACACCGTAACAGGAGACGGTCAATGATCAAGCTCACAGCACTCGCTGCACTGCTCGCGTTCAGCGCGATAGCCCAGCCACAACCGGACCGCAAGATGGTGGAACTTAAGCACCTCAGAGGATCGCGGCTGCAAGAAGCTGCCAGTCTTCTGCGGAACTTCATGCAACCTGGTCACGCGGAGGGGTATCCGGAAATGAACTCAGTGGTCCTCCGCGGGACACCAGAGAACGTGGCGGCGGGCGAAGCGATCCTGCGCAAGTTGGATGTGCCTCCAGCCCAGTCTGGGGGACCGACCCAGTCCTATCTGCTGCGGATCTATCTGGTGGAAGCCTTGAGCGAAGCGAGCCAGGACGGTCCAATTCCGGCGGAAGTAGCATCTGCGATCGAACAGATGAAGAAGACTTTCCAGTACAAGAGCTATCGGCTGCTCGATACTGTGTTGATGCAGACTCCGGCAGGCGGGCATCCGGAGGTAAGCGGGATACTCCCAATTTCGTCCCAGGCGGCACTGCTGTACAATGCGCGAATTCGGGAGGTGGCGGTTCTGGATGAAGGCAAGACGCTCTCGCTGCGAAATTTCGTTTTCGGCATCAAGGTGCCGGTTCGCCCAAATCAGAACGAAATTCAATATCTCGACGCCGCGGTACAAACGGACCTGATGTTGCGGGTTGGTCAGAAACTCGTCGTAGGCAAGCTCTCCAAAGACCAGTCGAGCAACTCTGTCTTCCTCATCATCACCGCTGAACCCGCCGCTTGAACCGCAGGGGCTCGCCCGAGCCCCTGTGATACCATCAAAACTCAAGCAAATCCAATGATTCGTGCCTACCGAGGCGTGTACCCAAAGGTCGCCTCATCCTCCTACATCGATCCCAGCGCGCAGGTCATCGGCGATGTCGAAATCGGCGAACGATCCAGCGTCTGGTGCAACGTCACCATCCGTGGCGACGTGAACTCCATCCGCATCGGCGAAGAGTCCAATGTGCAGGACAACTCGTGCATTCACGTCGAACACGATGCGTATCCGACGATCATCGGCAACCGCGTGACGGTCGGTCACTCCGTAACACTGCATGGCTGCACTATCGAAGACGACTCGCTGATCGGCATCGGTGCGATCGTGCTGAACGGGGCGGTGGTCGGGAAGGGAAGCATCATCGCCGCTGGGGCGCTTGTGCCTGAGCGCATGATCATCCCGCCCTACAGCATGGTGATGGGCGTGCCCGGCAAGGTAAAGCGCGAGATCACGGAAGCTGAAAAAGAGCGCTTCAGCGAGAACGCTCAGAACTACGTCCGTTATCGACAGACCTACAGGGAGGAGCCCTCCTGATTCGAGCAGTCAAAGGGACACGCGATATCCTGCCGCCCGCCAGCGCGGTTTGGAATCGAGTGGAAGAAGTGGCCCGCCGCGTATTTCGGGCCTACAATTACCGCGAGATCCGTACACCGATCTTTGAAGAGACGGCTCTGTTTGCGCGCGGAGTCGGCGAAGAGACCGACATCGTCAGCAAAGAGATGTACACGTGGGACGACCACGGCACCTCGCTGACACTGCGGCCGGAGAACACGGCGTCGGTCATCCGCTCTTATATCGAACACCGCATGGACCAGCTTCCTGGCCTGGTCAAGCTCTACTACATTGGTCCGATGTTTCGTCGCGAGCGTCCGCAGAAGGGCCGTTACCGGCAGTTCTTCCAGATCGGTGCTGAGGCGATTGGCGGGGACTCTCCCGCGGTCGACGCCGAAGTGATTGAGATGGTCTCGGAGATTCTTACCGGGGCGGGACTTGAGGGCTTCAAGCTCCTGATTAATTCGGTGGGCGATGCGAATTGCCGTCCGATTTTTGTGGCAGCGCTGAAGGAAAAGCTGCAGGACGTCAAGCACACCATGTGCGCGGATTGTCAGCGCCGCGCGGATACGAATCCGCTGCGGGTGCTCGACTGCAAGGTGCCGGAAGATCAGCCGATTATTGAGACGCTGCCGTCGATTCTCGACTTCCTCGACGACGCCTGCCGCGCCCACTTCGAGGCGGTGAAAACGTACCTCACGGATCGCGAGATTCCGTTTGAGGTGAAGCCGCGTCTGGTGCGGGGACTCGACTACTACATGCGCACGACGTTTGAGATCGTGCATGGCTCGCTTGGTGCGCAGAATTCGGTGCTCGGCGGCGGGCGGTATGACGGTCTGGCCGAGGCGCTCGGGTCGAAGGTGCACGCGCCTGGGATCGGCTTCTCGATTGGAGAAGATCGCCTGGTGATGAGCGTCGAAGAGAAGTACGTGGATGTCGATGCCGTCGATCTGTTCATAGCTCCGATGGGCGAGACGGCGTTCCGGCACTGCTCGCTGCTGGCTCGCGAGATTCGGCGGAGCGGCTCGATTGTGGAACTGTCGCCCGCGAGCGGCAAACTGAAGAAAGCGCTGGAAACGGCGGACAAACTGAAGGCCAGGTACGCGCTGATTGTCGGTGACGATGAGATTGCCGCCGGCACGTACAGCCTGAAAGATATGCGGAGCGGCGAGCAATTGAAGGTCTCGCGTTCCGAACTTACTGGCAGATTTAGTTCACAGGAGACACGTTGAAACTCGACTTCCTCGGAGACCTGCGCCGCACTCATACATGCGGTCAACTGCGGGCCACGGAAACCGGAGCCCGGGTGATTTTGATGGGCTGGGTCCATCGCCGGCGCGATTTGGGAAAGGTGATCTTTATCCACTTGCGCGACCGGGAGGGAGTGACCCAGATCATCTTCAATGAGGGCATCAACGCCGAGGTCCACGAACGCGCCGAACAGCTGCGCTCCGAGTATGTGATCGCGGTGGAAGGCGTCATTACGATGCGCACTCCTGACACGATCAATCCGACGATCCCGACGGGCGAGGTCGAAGTCGCGGCCGAGCGCGTGTGGATTCTGAACGAATCGCGCACCCCGCCGTTCCCGATGGAAGAGAACGTCGACGTGAGCGAAGACGTGCGGCTGAAGTATCGCTACGTCGACCTCCGCCGGCCGCACATGCAGCGCAACATCATGCTGCGCTCGAAGATTGCGTTCGCGGTGCGTCAGTTCCTCGATACTGAGGGATTCCTGGAAATCGAAACGCCGTTCATGACCAAGTCGACGCCCGAAGGTGCGCGCGACTTCCTGGTTCCGAGCCGCGTGCAGCAGGGCATGTTTTATGCGCTGCCGCAGTCGCCGCAGATCTTCAAGCAGTTGTTGATGGTTAGCGGGTTCGACAAATACTTCCAGATTGTGCGCTGTTTCCGCGATGAGGATTTGCGCGCCGACCGTCAGTACGAATTCACGCAGATCGACATGGAGATGTCGTACCCGACTGAGGAGACGATCTTCAGCGTGGTGGAGCCGATGGTGCAGCGCGTGTGCGCGGTGGCCGGGTTCCAGGTGGATGTCCCGTTCCCGCGGATGACGTATGACGAGGCGATGCGCAAATACGGCATCGACAAGCCGGACATGCGGCTGCCTCCCTTTGTCGATGTGGCGGATTTGTTCGCCGATTCGCAGATCTCGCCGGGCGAACTGCCGATGGTCGCTATCGTGATTCCGAACACGGGTACGGTAAGCCGCAAGGAGCGCGACGACCTGAAGGCGTATGGACAGGAACGCGGGCTTCGTGTGTTCGACGATCCGAAGCGGCTGGAGCGGGATTATCCAGGCGTGATGGATCAGGTTCGGGCTCGGACGAATGCCACGGAAAACGACTTGCTGCTGATTGTGAACTGGGCGGGTCAGCCGAAGAAGCACCGTCCGGCCGATGCGGTGTACCAGGCGGCTGGTCAGTTGCGGCTGTTCGCGGGACAGAAGTACAACGACAAGCATCGGCTGCTGGACCCGCGGGACTTCCGGTTCCTTTGGGTCACGGACTTCCCGATGTTCGAGTTTGACGAAGAGGACGAGCGCTGGGTGGCCGCGCACCATCCGTTCACTTCGGTGCTGGATTCACATTTGGAGTATCTGCAGACGGATCCGGCTCGGTGCCGTGCTCGCGCGTATGACATTGTGCTGAATGGCACGGAGTTGGGCTCGGGTTCGATTCGTATTCATCGCCGGGATCTGCAGGCGAACGTGTTTAGCGCGCTTGGGTTGTCGGACGAGGAAGCGAAGAAGAAATTTGGCTTCCTTCTGGAAGCGCTCGAGTTCGGCGCACCGCCGCATGGTGGTATCGCTCTCGGGCTGGACCGGCTGGTGATGATCCTGGCGGGTGAGACTTCCATCCGCGAAGTGATTCCATTCCCGAAGACCGCGAAGGGTACAGATCTGATGTGCGAGGCTCCGTCGGAGGCCTCGGAGCGTGCGCTGAGGGACCTGGGGATCGCGCTTCGCAAGCCGGTTTAGCCCGTATATCTCACAGTCCGGCTAACCAAAGGCCGCTTGCTAACGCCTAAACATATGTATCAAGAGATGTTTCGGTAAGAAAGAGAGCGGCCCTT
>JAWXCM010000041.1:0-20719 GCA_034408745.1 Bryobacteraceae bacterium | reverse complement strand
CCCGCGTTTGAGTCCGGCAACGTGCCGGACGATTTCTACAAGGACGGCAAAGTGGCCGCTCTCGCGGTGGAGACGCTGGGCACGCTGGCCAAAAAGCGGGAGCCCTTCTTCCTCGCGGTTGGATTCGCGAAGCCACACTTGCCGTTCGTCTCCCCAAAGAAGTACTGGGACATGTACGATCCGGCCGAGATCAGGCTGGCGCCGAATCCTTACCGTCCGAAGGATGCGCCCGATTACGCGCTGACCACCAGCGGCGAACTGCGGAATTATCACGGCATGCCGGACAACGGTCCCGTGCCGGACGATTTGGCGCGCAAGCTCAAGCACGGCTATTACGCGGCCGCCAGTTACACGGATGCGCAGATCGGCAAGGTGCTGGATCAACTGGACCGGCTGGGCCTTCGCAAAAATACGGTGATCGTATTGTGGGGAGATCACGGCTGGAAGCTGGGCGAGCATGGCGAATGGTGCAAGCACAGCAATGTCGAGAACGACACGAATGCGCCGCTGCTGTTTTCGGCCCCAGGAATGAAAGCGGCCGGGCAGTCGTCGAAGGCGCTGGTGGAATTCGTTGACATTTATCCCACGCTCGCGGACGTGGCGGGTCTGCCTTTGCCTCGTCATCTGGAGGGCATCAGCTTCAAACCCTTGCTGGACGATCCGAAACGACCCTGGAAGAGCGCGGCGTTCAGCCAGTATCCGCGCGGCAGGAAGTTGATGGGCTACTCGATGCGGACGGAGCGTTACCGCTTCACGGTCTGGCTGGACCGCCAGGATCACAGCAAGGTGGAGGCCGTGGAGTTATACGATCACCAGACCGATCCGCAGGAAAACACCAACATCGCCGGGCAGCCCGCGAACGCCGACCTGGTGAACCGGCTGATGGCGCAATGGAAGCAAGGCTGGCCGTCGGCAAAACCGGCAGCCAGCGGGAGAGCATAGTGAATTCGACTGCACACACAACCATTTCCCGCCGGAGAATGATGGCCGGCCTCGGCGCCGCGGGTTTGCTGCACGGCGCCAGCACGAAGCCGAACTTCGTTTTCATTCTTGCCGACGACCTTGGCACAGGCGGGTTGAGTTGTTATGGCTCAAACAATTTCAGGACTCCCCACATCGATGCCCTGGCAGCAAGCGGCATCCGATACACCAACGCATACACTGCGCCGCTGTGCGGACCATCACGTGCGCTGATCATGACGGGGCGCTATGCGTTTCGCACCGGCGCCACCAACCAGGATGCAACGGGAGAGATCAAACCGGACCGGGAGACGTTCCTGCCGAAGGTGCTGCGGCCAGCCGGATACAGGAGCGCCTGCGTGGGCAAGTGGGGTCAGTTGCCACTCGGGCCGGCCTCGTTCGGCTTCGACGAGTATCTCCAGTTTCGCGGCAGCGGGTCGTACTGGAACAGCCAGGAGAGAGCCCGGAACTATGTGGTCAATGGCCAGTCAAAGCCGCTGGCTGATAAGCAGTATCTGCCGGACGTCATGCACGATTTCGCGGCCGATTTCGTTGCCCGGCACCGGGACAAACCATTCTGCCTGTATTACTCGCTGTCGCATATTCACGCGGAAATTTTGCCCACTCCGGACAGCCCTCCGGACAGCAAGGATCTCTACGGCGACAACATACGCTACATGGACAAGCTGGTGGGCAGGATCGTTGGGGAACTGGACCGGCTGAAGCTGAGAGAGAACACCGTGATTGTGTTCGTGGGAGACAACGGCACGGGCAACGGATATGCGGAGCGCTCCACCGTACGCGGACGCAGACTGTCCGGTGAGAAGGGTTCCATGCTCGAGGGTGGCGCGCTGGTGCCCATGATTGTCAGTTGGAAGGGGACGGCGCCAGCCGCAAAGGTGACCCCGGCGCTGACTGATTCCACCGACTTTCTTCCCACGTTCGCCGAACTGGCGGGGGCTTCTCTGCCCGCGGGAAGAGTCATTGACGGGCGTAGCCTGGCGCCGCAGTGGCGCCGGAAGCAGGCACGTCCGCGGGACTGGGTGTTCATCCAGCTGGCGCGACAGTGGTACGTTCGCGATGCCAAATGGAAGCTAAATCAGAAGGGCGAATTGTTCGATATGAGCGGCGCGCCGTTCGAGGAGCCGCTGGCGGCGGTCGGCTCAACGGAGGCTGCCGCGGCCCGAGCGAAATTGCAGGCGGTACTCGACCAGCTGAACCCTGCCGGCGGAATTGTCGATCAGGGAGACGGTACCGGACGCCACGCGAATCGAGCGAAGAAAGAATAGCCCAGGAAGCGTTTGCCACCCTGCTCCAGCCAGGCGGTAGCGCGACGGACTCCGTGCGGGCTGGAAACGCGGGCTCGGATGGGGGGCTCCACCAGAAGAAGAATGCGAGGAATGAGAATACGCGTCGCTATGGTTTCAGTATGACAACGGGCGGGCGCGAACCGGATGAGGCAGTATCCCATCCGCGGCTCCGGTCAGAAGGACTACCTGCACGCCGCTCAACCTCTCCCTGGAAACACCGAATAATATCAAGGAACTACCTGCGGTTTTAGCAGTCCTGAGTACTTGATATTACCGTTGCATCTGCTCGTAAAACTCCGGGGTTTTACTGTTGCAGGAGATCAGCCCGTGTGATACTGTCAGGCCACGGTTACAATTGTTAATCAACGGGATCGAAACAGAGGGGACTTTCTATGTGTAATGGAAAAAATAAGCTCGGTTGCTTCGTTCTCCTGAATCTCTGCGCAATGTTGGCGTGGGGCCAGGCAACTAACGGGACTATTTCCGGGGTGATCGAAGATCCACAGAGTGCATCGGTAGTGGGAGCGACAGTATCGCTGAACTCCCCTGGCCGTGATCTCAATCTCGAAACAGTATCGGATTCATCCGGACGGTTCGTCTTTGCTGCCGTCCCGCCCGGCGCCTACCAGCTAAAGATTTCCAAAACCGGCTTCAAGGCTCTGGATCGCCGCGGTATCACGCTGCAGGTCGGCGAACGGCTCACTCTGGGAGATATCCGCCTCGAAATCGGTCAGGTTACCGAGACCATCGAAGTCAGCGCCGAGACCCTCACGCTCAAGACTGAATCCGCAGAACGCTCCAACGTCCTGACTTCCAAACAGGTGGAGAACATCGCGGTGAACGGCCGATCGTACCTGGGTCTGGCTGGCCTTACCGCCGGCGTGGTCTCGACGGGTAACTTCCAGGTCGCCGGCACCGGTGGCCTCGCCAATATATCCGCCAACGGCGCACGCACCAACCAAAACCAGCTTCTCCTCAACGGCATCTCGAACGTCGATACCGGAAACAACGGTGACCAGCTGGCCACACTGAGTCTCGATTCTATCCAGGAATTCCGCATTCTCACCTCTTCCTACCAGGCGGAATACGGCCGCAGCGCCGGGGCCCAGATCATTGTTCAAACCAAGTCCGGCACCCGCGACTTTCACGGCAGCGGTTACTACTACCGGCGCCATGACTCCATGAACGCCAACAGCTGGACCCGCAACAACCAGGTCAACACCCAGGTCATCAATGGCACTCCCACCAGCGTCGTTGGCCTGCCGCGACAGCTTTACCGTTTCCAAAATCCCGGCTACACGATCGGCGGCCCCGTCTACATTCCCGGGTTGTTCAACAGGAACAAAGACAAACTCTTCTTCTTCTGGAGCCAGGAGTACCAGCGCCAGTTGCAGCCGGAAAACCCCCGCCGTATCACCGTGCCCACCGCCGAAGAGCGCAACGGCAACTTCGCCAACAGCCTCAACAACCAGGGCCGCCCCCTTGGCGCGATCCGTGACCCCCTCTCCAACGCCCCATTCCCGAACAGCCAGATCCCACTCAGCCGTTTTTACGCTCCTGGCCGCGCGTTGATGAATCTCTTCCCGCTGCCCAATCAGCCCCAAACCACCACTCTCAACTACAACTATGAGAGCCAGGTCTCCACCCGTCGACCCCGCCGCGAAGACCTGATCCGTATTGATTACAACATCACCGACAGGCTCCGCCTCTTCGGGAATATTGTTAATAACAACAATATCTTCACCTCGCCCTACGGCTCGTTCGTGCTGGGCAGCAACACAGGCCAGTTCCTGATCGATGACGGCCGTCCCGGCAAGAGCTACGGAACCGGTCTCACCTACATCATTTCTTCGAAAATGACCACGGAATTCACTTTCGGCTATGGCCGCAATGACATTCTGATCACGCCCAACGCCGCCAATGTGGATGCTCTTACCCGAGCCAAAACCGGCGTCAATCTTCCGCTCATTTACCCTGGAGCCCTCCAGAAGGACTTTATCCCCGCCTTCACCTTCAACGGAACCCGCCTGGGCAATTCCCCCAGCCTTGGCGCTGGCAACGCGCCCTTCGTCAATTACAACGACACGACTGACTTCGTCAGCAACACCACCCGCATCTTCGACCGTCACACCATGAAGTTCGGCGCCTACGTCCAGTTCAGCCGCAAGGACCAAACCTCCTTCGCCAACGCCAACGGCAACTATAACTTCGGCGATAATCCCGCCAACCCCTTCGACACGAATTTCGGTTACTCCAACGCTCTGCTCGGGGTATACAACAGCTTCCAGCAATCCCGCGCCTATGCCAACGGTGCGTATCGCTACCTGAATGTCGAATTCTTCGTTCAGGACACCTGGAAGGTCAGCAGGCGCCTCACCATCGACTATGGTGTCCGCTTCGCCTGGATCCAGCCCCAGTACGATCGTTCGCTTGCGGTTTCCTCGTGGCGTCCCGATCGCTGGAATGCCGCGGACGCCATGCGCCTGTTCCAGCCCCAGTTGAATGCCGCCGGACAAACCATCGGCGCCATCGATCCCCAGACCAACACGATTCTCCCCGCCCTGAACATTGGCCGTCTGGTTCCCAACAGCGGCAATCTCCTGAATGGCATCATCATTCCCGGCAAGGACACCAACAAGTACCTGCAGGAGAACCGCGGGCTGCAATACGGTCCGCGCCTCGGCGTCGCCTGGGACGTCCGTGGCAACCAGACCCTTGTCTTCCGCGCCGGCGGTGGCATCTATTACGACCGCTTCCAGGGCAACCGTGTCTTCGACCTGCTGACCAACCCGCCCACCGTACTGCAGCCCACCATTAACTTCGGCTTCGCCCAGGACATCACCTCTGGCGGCAACCCCATCATCGGGCCCCCCGGCCTGGTGATGGCTGACCCCACCGGCGCCATACCCACCACCTACAACCTGAATGCCGGCATTCAGGCCAAACTTCCGTGGGACCTGATTCTCGACACGGGCTACGTCGGCTCCATGGGCCGCCGGCTGCAGAACAACCGGAACCTGAACGCCGTCCCCTACGGCGCATTCTTCGCTAACCCCTCCGCGCCGAACGCGGACTTCCTCCGCCCCTATCGTGGCTTTGGCAACATCAACATCTACGAAGGCACGGGGAACTCCAATTACAACTCCTGGCAGGCCACCGTCACCCGCCGCATGAAGAGCATGTTCGTCAACTTCAACTACACCTTCTCCAAGGCCCTCGGCACTGGCTCGGGTGACGGCGACTTCTTCCGGATCGACAGCCTGCAGCGTTTCGCCAACTACAGCTATCTGGATTTCCACCGCAAGCACAACATCAATTTAAACTTCGTCTATAACCTGCCCAGCTTCGCCAAAGCCGGTTCCATGGGCGCGAGAACCCGCAATGCGGTGCTCAATAACTGGCAGCTCTCCGGCATTTACACCTTCACCAGCGGCCAGCCCCAGGGCGTCGGCTTCTCCATCCCCGGCTTTGCCAACCAGTTCGTCACCGGTTCCTTCACCGAAGGCGCCCGGATCCGCGTTTTGGGTGATCCCAAACAGGGAATCGCTTCCGGCGATATCTTCAATAACCTCAACCCCGCCGCCTTCGCCCCTCCGCAGGTCGGCTCCATCGGCGTCGAATCCAGCCCCCGGCTGGTCTTCCTCCCAGCCATCAACAACTGGAACATGTCCTTCCAGAAGGCCTTCACTATCGCGGAAAATAACAGCCTCCAGTTCCGTGTGGACGCCTTCAATTTCTTCAATAAAACCCAGTTCACCGACTACAACCGCACGCTCAACTTCACCAGCCTGACCAACCCCACGCCCACCAACGTAACCCGCGCTTTTGGCGGCTTCGGTGCGGTGAACGGCGTTCGCGACCCCCGCATCATCCAGCTGATGGTCCGCTTTCAGTTCTGATACCGGCCCGCCCGTAAACAGTACTGACGAAACCACAGCTTCGGTTCCTCTGAAGCCTCCCCGCACAAGGGAGGCTTCAGAGTTCACATCTTTGGCATGATCCGCAGTTACCCCAGCCTCCTCGTTCTTGCTCTGTTGACGGTCGGCGCTGCGTTCGCCTGGCAGCAGCAACAGGCGACCGTGAAACTCCCATCCCCGTTCGCCACGCCCTCGGTTCGCAACGCGCCGCAGGTGGTTCAGCGCCCGGAAGGCTCGCAACTCTCACTCCCTCAGGTCAGGGCTTCCGGATCGACGACTTCACGTCGGGGTTCCAGCGTCCGCGCATCATGCTCTACGCACCCGGCGGAGAGATCCCGATCAGCGAGTCGATCACCAATGGCTCCGTCCTGGTGATGGCCGGCAAGCCGCTGGCGCAGCGCAAGACCCTGATCTCCGGCCTCCACCGCCCGTACGTCGGCGAAACCACTTCCGTGAAGCGCTATAAGTACGATGCGGCTGGCCTTCGACGCGAAGGGCGAGAAGCTCTGTGTGGGCATCGGCTCCGCCTCCAGCGTTTCCCCGGGCGAGCCAGAGCAGCGCACCGCCATCAGCCGGTGCAATCCGGACGGCTCCATCTACTTCCACCCGGCCACCGGCCGGCTATGGGCCAGCGTGCAGGAGCGCGATGAGCTCGGCGACGATCTGGCGCCCGACTACCTTACGCACATTTAGAAGGGCGGCTTCTACGGCTGGCCCTACGCTTATTTCGGGCCGAACGAGGATCCCCGCAACAATGGTCAGCGTACGGATCTGGTGGCAAAAACCATCACGCCGGATGTCTCCCCTGGTGCTCACGTGGCTGTCATCGACTGGAAGTTTTATACTGGCAAGCAGTTCCCGTCGAAGTACGAGGGCGGAGCGTTTGTGGGTCTGCACGGCTCCTGCTCATGCGCAGGAGTCAGCCGTCGCCGTTCGAGCGAGAACTGATTGTTCACCACGATGACTGGTAAACCTGGCTTCCCGTCAGCCCGTCCGACCATGCAAGTGAAGCCGGAACGCAGAAGGTGGACAAGGTGCGACGAGTGGTTCACCCGCCAGCCCGCTACCACATCCACTTCACCCCCACCGGCCCAGCTGGCTCAATTTGGCAGCGCGGCTTTTTGGCGAAGTTACCGCACGCTGCGTTCGCCGTGGCAGCCATACGGCAGTCAGCAGCCTGGAGAAGGCAATGCTCAGCTACCTCGACGAACGCAACAAGGACCCGAAAGCCGTTTGTCTGGACAGCTGATGCCGATCTGATCCTCGGGAAGGTTCAGCGACTTTGTGAACGGATTAACAACTCAGGACACCAGCGTCTTGCGCTGGCTCCACTCGATGGGCTCACTGCGACAACAAAGCTCGCAGCATTTCTGCCGTGATTCTTCGCTGTTGTTCCGGGCTGCCAGATCGCTGGGCTTCGCCGAGCCCGACGCGGAAGATCTGGTGCAGGACGTATTCGCGACGTTCCTCGATCGGCTGGATGCCTTCGAAGGCCGGTCGCAGCCTGGAACGTGGTTGTTTGGAATCCTGCATCGAAAGGTGATGGAGCGCCGCAGGGCTTCCATCCAGGACGAACGCACGGATGCGATCGACGATGTGTTCGAATCGCGCTTCGATGTGAGCGGCAAGTGGGCTCGCCCACCCGCCGATCTGGAACGGTTGTTCTTATCGAAGGAACTGGGAGAATTGATTCACGGCTGCATGGACGGCCTGCCGTCAAATCAGAGGGAAGCATTCGTCCTCCGTGAGGTCGAGGGATTTGAGACGGGTGAGATCTGTAAGATTTTGGAAGTCAGCTTCACTAACTTTGGGGTACTGATCCATCGAGCGCGAGCCCGGCTGCGTGAGTGTCTCGAAGCGAAGGGATGGAGCAGATGATGATTTCGTGCAGGAACGTAGCGAGACTCCTGACATCGGATCAGCTCCAGTCACAGAGCTGGTGGAAGCGGATGGAGGTTCGCCTGCACCTTGCGATGTGCGATTTCTGCTCCCGCCTCGCGCGCCAGCTTGAGCAATTGCGCTCCGGCGCCCTCCAGATGCGCAACCAGAACGAGGCCGATGGGGGCCTCGAGGATCGGTTGATCCGCCGGTTGACTGGAAAGTAGGAATCAACCGCCCGCCAAAAACTGCCACAGAATGGAAGGCGGTACCGGCTCCCTCAGCAGCGCCAACATCGCCAGGACGCCGCGTTTGGAGCGCGGCGTCCTGTGCGGCTCCCAGGGGATATCAGTCCGACCGACTGATAGCACATCGGTCACACTGGTGTGAGGAGAACAGCGTCCACATCATCTTCCAGTAGCGCACGGGCAACTTCCGGAGCTGTTTGGGCCATCAGCCGGCCTGGCGCGGCGAAGGCGGTACTCGACCAACTGAACCCCGCCGGCGGAATTGTCGATCAGGGAGACGGTACCGGGCGCCACGCGAATCGAGCGAAAAAAGAATAGCCCAAATTGCGTTCGCCCCTCTGCGCGCGTCGATGTCAGAAGCTGAGCCGTAGTCCGCCCCAGGCTCCGATGGGAGCACCCGGAGCCAGGAACGTCGAGTTGACCAGTGGAAACTCACCACTCACGGCCGGAAAAGGACGCGCGAGAAAGGACCCTTGCGGCGTGATTCCCGTGGCGCCAAGCTGGGCAGCGGTGTAATAGCGATGGTTCAGCAGGTTGTTGACCTGGGCGAACACTTCCACGTATTTGTTTACCCGATACCGTGCTGCGGGACTGATGACGCTGTAGCCACCGCTGCGCCCGGGGCCGACGTAGTACACTCCGTCCGGCTGATGCCGGTTGTTCTCATTGCCGCGGGCCAGGGAGCTGGAAACAGCAATGAAGTTGATGTCCACGTTGAGTTTCTTCGTGACGCGAATATCGGCGTACGCCTTCAGCAGGTGGCGCGGCGTCAGCGGGATGCGATTGCCTGGACTGATCCGGATTTCGCCCTCCAGCCCACGTGCTCCGGTCAGTGCGCGGGTATTGGTGCTGTTCCCTGCCCCATTCACGCTTTCCGCGCTCTGGTAAGTAGCGTCAAGGAAGGTGTAGCCCCCTCCGGCACTGACGCGGCCGATCTGGCTGCGTATATCTGTTTCCAGACCTTGCCTCCTCGTCCTGCCGAAATTTCTGAAATACCCGTAGCCGGACGCCGTAGCGGAAACGAACAGGATGTCACTGGAATTCTGCGCCCGGAACCACCCTGCACTCCAGACGACTCTGGATTCGGGGCCGCTGCGTACGCCGGCCTCGAACGTCCGGGCTACTACCTGTAGCAGCGGCGGGTCACCCGCCATCGCGTTTGGCAGTTTGCAAGGCACGCTGGGGTTTGCGCAGCCGAGCTCCACGCTGGTAGGCGCTCGGCTGCCCTCGCTGTAGCTGAAATACAGATTCAGAGCGCCGGTGGGGCTGTAGGTCACGCCTGCCGCCGGGTTGAACCGTGAGAATGTATGCTTCGCGGTCAGGGACTCCTCTCCGGCAGGCCGGATGCGGTCGCGATTATCTACCGCCGTGTGGTTGTACCGGCCGGAAAATGTGAAATTCCAGTTCCTTGCCGATACCGTGTCCGTCCCGTAGAAACTGCCGGTTTTGATACGGCCATCAATGTTCACGCGCGTGTCGAATGGTTCGCCGTCCACGTCGCCCCCGGTAACCCCGTCGCCGAATGCCCCGACCCCGGTTACGCTCCGGTCGCGATTGAGATATCCGAGTTCGCTCAGTTGCTGGAAACCAACCGAACTGTGGTCGAATGCAGCGCCGGCCGTAAACTGATTGCGCCACAAGCCGGTTGTCTCAAACCACGTACCCTGCATGGAAAACCCACCATTGTGCTGGTCGATGTGGGACCGGTTGAGCAGCCCGTTGCACTTCTCCGCCGGCTCGTCCCGCAACAGCCCCTGAGCGATGCAGCGCCATTTCGGAAAAGGAGCGTTGGCGGCGGCTTCGCCAGCAGTTGGAAATCCCGTGTAGCCAGCCGCGGTCAGGGCGGCGCGCTCGGCAGCACTCGGCTGGTAGACCGACTGGTCGAGCGAATCGTCATTGAGATCGCCGTTCAGAGTGTTTGTGCGAATGTACCGCTGATAAACGTTGCCGGAAAGCTGCACTTTGCCGATTCGATGCCGTGCCATCAAATTGAAGGATGGCGTCAGGTTTGCGGTCTTGTCCGGAATCGTATAAACGGAGTTGTAGTCTGCCCACAGAAGCCGCTGCTCCTGTAAACCATTTCCGATCAGGGAATTGTTGGCATAAAAGCCCGTCAACCCGACGCTGGTGTTGGAGTTCTGCCAACCCAGCCGGACGAAAAACTGGCGCACGTTGGACGGCGAGTGGTCCCTCCATCCATCCTCAAAAAGCAGATTGGTGGCGGCGTACCAACTCAGCCCCCTGGCATTCGAGCCGCCATGTTCGAGTTCCCCGATTTTGCGGCCATAACTTCCGCCTGTGAAGGTGATTTCACTATGGTCACGGCCGCGCCCGTCTTTAGTTTCCAAAGACAGCGCTCCGCCCAGTGTATTCAACCCAAACAACGGATTCGAGCCGGGAATCAGAGACACTTCCGCGACCGCGAATTTCGGAATCAGGTCCCAACTCACCACGTCTCCAAACGGCTGGTTCAGCCGCACCCCGTCCATGTAGATGGAAAGGCCTTGCGGGGTGCCCAGCAGTGGCGAAGCCGTATAGCCGCGATAATTCAGATCGGGCTGAAACGGGTTTCCCTGAACCTCGTTCAGGTACACGCCGGTAAGCCGTTTGTTCAGGAAGTCGGACAGATTCAGGGCGCCGCTGTTCTCAATATCGCGGCTGTTGCCCGCCTTCACCGGCAGAGGCGTCTCCAGGGCGGAGAGGTTACTTCCGGGGAGCGGCGTTGTACCGACGACGTCCACCTGAGCCGTCTGAGCGCCCAGACTGAGGTTGATGGTCCGCGTCATGGGAGCCTCCGACTGGACATCGAGTGTGGTTGTCCGGGTAGCGAAGCCGGTTGCGGTCACCGCAAGCCGATAGCGGCCGGGCAGCAGCCCAGTGAACGAGTAGATTCCTTCCGCATCCGTGGCAAACCGTTGCACGGTTCCAGCGGACAGATTCTCGAGCTTGCCCGCCGCGACCACGACCGCTCCGGAAGGGTCTTTGACTTCTATTCGGACCTGACCCACCGGGTGCTGTGCCTCAGCGGGCTGCAAGGCCAAAAACCCGGCCACCAGCAGGCACCACACTACCCCGGAAGCCCGGCGGACCGAGCCGCGAGAGGTCGTCATATAGATACATATTCCGCGTCGGCCCGGCATGTTCAGGTTTTTTTAATCCGGCTCGAAATAATCTCCAGGTGCCGCGTCGGCGGGAGTGACTACAATCGGTCAGTAACCGGCGTCATGGCTGAGCCTTTTCCAACTCCCGCAATTCCGCTGCCGGGCCGTCTGTCCGGCGAAGAGACAGACTCATCGCGATGCACGGAACTCGAAATCGAGGTCGTCGGGCTGTTTGATCGAATGCGCGTCCGGATCCTGCGATATGCCCTCAGCTTTGGCCTTCCCATACCAGACGCGGAAGAGGTGGTACAGGACGTATTTCTCGCGCTCTACCAACATCTCTCCAGCGGCAAGTGTCGAGACGGCCAATCTCAGGACGGCCACTCTCAAAACGGATGGTCCGGCTGGCTGTTCCGCGTGACGCACAATTTGTCGTTGAAACGCAGGAGCGCCATTTCGCGAACCGCAGTTGAGCTGATGACACCCGGTGCCGAGGGCATATCCAGCCTGGTTGCCGACCCGCAGCCGAACCCCGAAGACCAGTTTGCTTTCCGCCAGCGGCGGGGCCGCCTTCGTTCTGTCGTCGATGCCTTGCCACCGCTGGACCGCCAGTGCCTGTATTTGCGCGCCGAAGGCTTTCGGTATCGCGAAATCGCCGACGTTCTGGGCATTTCATTAGGGAGTGTGGCGAACTCTCTGGCAAGGTCGCTGTCGCGATTGTCGACAGCCGATGAAAGGCTTGGGTGATGGGGAATCACGACACTCATCTCACCGACGAAACACTGCTGCTGTTCGCGGACGGGGAAACCCGCGGATCGCAGGAGAAGGGTATCCGCGATCATCTGGCTGCATGCGGGTCATGCCGGTTGCGCATGCGCGAACTCGACGGCGCCATCGCCGCCGTGACCCGAATGCACAGGCAGATCGATCGGCCGGCGCTGCCCCCTCCCGAAGGTCCGCGCGCATTATTAAAAGCCCGGCTCCGGGAGTTGGCTGCCGAAAGGCAGCGCTCGGCCGCGCGGTTGAGCGTCAGCCGGCATGTTCGCGTACTCGCCCTGGGTGCGGTAATCGGAGTGTTGCTGGTTGCCCTGTGGCCGGAGCCCGATGTCAGTGAACCTGTCGCCATCCCGCGGATTGATCTGACTCCGGGCGCAGTTCGTACCGTGGCGGCGGCGGATGTGTGCGCGGTGGCCTTCAGCGGGAATGCCGACGTAATGCCGGCGGTGCAACGGCAGGTGTTTGCCCAGTATGGTATGCCGAACGCAGAACGGCGAGCCTTTGAGGTCGACTACCTGATTACACCGGCATTGGGCGGCTCGGATGACATCCGCAATCTCTGGCCACAACCCTATACCGGCTCTCGCTGGAATGCGTACGTCAAGGACGCATTGGAAACGCGGCTGCGGGAGATGGTGTGTAGTGGCCAGCTTGACCTGGCAACGGCGCAGCACGAGATCGCAGTCAACTGGATCGCCGCCTACAAGAAGTACTTCCACACGCGGCGGCCGCTGCCGCAACATCTCCAGCAGGAACTCCCGACAGAATAGACCGTCCCGTGTCGTTGCTGACGTCTCAGGTAACCCGGCACAAGCCGGCTTCCGACACTTGACCCCCACCCACGCGGGCAATCCGCCGCCCCCAACAGCAGTGCCGCCCGGGTACTTGGCGGGCATTACCTGCTGACGCCCCGCATTCCCGTCGATAAAACAGGCATAACCATGGGCATACTCCGTCCGCAGCGTCGCCTGCAATTATTGTTAATCCTCGCCGCCGCAGCCCTGTCCGTAACCCCGTCGAGGGCAGCCGAGTACTTCGCCGCACCCGACGGCAAACCCACCGGCAACGGAACCATTCAGGCCCCGTGGGACCTGGTCACGGCCATCGGTAAGTCGGCCGTCGTCCGTCCCGGCGACACACTCAACCTGCGCGGCGGAACGTACGTCACACCAAGCCGCCGTGCCATCTTCATTACCCTGAGCGGCTCCCCCGGCAACCCCGTCACCGTCCGTCCCTCGCCCACCGAGCATGCCGTCATCGACGGCGGCTTCTACGTTACGGGAAGCTGGCTCATCGTTCGCGACCTTGAGATCGCCAGCAGTCTCACCAGACGCACCACCTCCTACTCCGGCTCCTTCCCGTCCGACATCACCACACCCAGCGGCATTGAAGTCACCGGAACCAACGTTAAGATCGTCAACAACGTCGTACACGACATGTCCACCGGCGTCGCCTCGTGGAAACAGGCATCGGACAACGAGTTCTACGGCAACCTCGGCTACTACAACGGATGGCTTGGGCCCGACCGGCCGCACGGTCACGGTGCCTACATGCAGAACACCTCCGGCAGGAAACTGCTCCACGACAACATCTTCTTCTCCGGCTTCGAACTCGGCCTCCAGCTCTACGGCAGCGCCAGCACGTTCCTGAACAACTTCGAACTCGAAGGCAACATCATCTTCAAGAGCGGCGAACTCGGTGGCCGCAGCTCCCGTAACATCCTGATTGGTGGCGACGTCGTGGCAGCCAACCCAGTCCTGCGCGATAACTACACTTACTTCCCAACGTCGGTTACTACCGACGGCGAGAACAACGTCGGCTACTGGCCCAACGGCACGGGCTGCTCCAACCTCATCGTGGAGAACAATTACATGGTGGGCGGCGCCACGGCTCTGGCACTGCAGAAATGCACCGTGAACACCATGAGGGGCAACACCTTCTTCGGCGACACGAAGAACTGGACACCCGCCACTTACCCGGGTAACTTCGTTCTCGGCCGCGTGCGCCCGACCACTTACAGAGCGTTCGTGCGGCCGAATAAGTACGAGTCCGGCCGGGCCAACATCGCCATCTTCAACTGGACCCGCCTGGCCACCGTGCCGGTCGATCTCTCGGGCATTGGCCTTATTGTGGGCGACGCCTTCGAGATCCGCGACGCACAGAATTTCTACGGCCCCAGCGTCTGGCAGGGTGTCTTCACCGGAGCACCCATCGACATACCCATGACGTCCACGGCCGTAGCCCAGCCAGTCGGCAACGTCCCCTACAAACCCACGCATTCCGACATGGAATTCGGGGCCTTCATCGTAATGAAGCTGAAGGACGGCAGCACGCCACCTCCTCCGGCCTTCGCCATCACAGGCCCGGCGGTTTCCGGCGTCACCACCAGCGGCGCGACCCTCACCTGGACCACCAACACCGCCTCCAGCACAGCGGTCGAGTATGGACCTACAACGGCTCTCGGCCAAAGGTCCGCCGTCATCCCCGCACTGACCACCGGGCATGCCGTCACACTTACCGGCCTCACCGCCGGAACCACTTACTACACACGCCTGGTCAGCACGGACGCAGCCAGTAAGACCGCGGAGGATCGGACCCTCACCTTCACCACAGTGAAGCCACCTCCGCCGTCTGCCCCCACCATCTCAGGCGCGGCAGTCTCCGGCATCACCACCAGCGGAGCGACCCTCACCTGGACCACCAGCACACCGACCAGCACCACGGTCGAATACGGAACCACGTCGGTGCTCGGCCTGAAGGCCCCGGTCATTCCGGCCCTGACAACCGGCCATGCCGTCACACTTACAGGCCTCACCGCGGGAACCACTTACTACACACGACTGGCCAGCACCGATGCCGCCAGTCAGACTGCGGAGGACCGTACCCTGACCTTCGCCACGGCAACGGCAACGCCAGCCCCGACACCAACTCCGACACCAACGCCGGCGCCCACGGTGAAGTACACGGGCTGGACCGAAGCCGAGAACGGCAACCGCGCTTATTTCCCGATCGTCAGCGATGCCTCCGTGTCCGGCCGCAAGTACGTCTATGCCGAGAAGAATGAAGTGGGCACCGTGACGTATAACGTATACACATCCGTTGCCGGAACGTTCACATTCTGGTTCCGCGCACGTGCGAAAGACAGTCAGTCCGCTTCCTTCTACCTCAGCCTCAACGCAAGCCCTGAGGCTGTCCTCGCCATGTCGCCATCACCCACCTGGCAATGGGTGCGCCTCTCCAACGCATTCGTTCTGAAGGCCGGCTGGCACAAGCTGATCCTGCGGTCCCGTCAGGCGAACACCGCTGTCGACGGGTTCCTGCTCACCAATGACCTGACATTAATTCCGACCGATCGAGCCAACACAACCATCCGTTAAACAATTCTTTCTCCACATGTACCTTTTGGGGCAGAGCGACGACCGTCGCCCTGCCCTTTTTCTCCCCGCGGTGCGATGCTGGTTGGAACATCTACATGGCGCAAACACCCCGAACTGTCACGCGACGCCAGGCCCTAACCACAGGGGCTGCCGCCGCAGTCTCCCTGCGGCAAGCCTCAGGTGCCCCCGCCGCCCACATCGAAGAGATCAAAACCATCTCTGTACAGCCGGGTAACTACCACGGCTGGGCGACGCTCGCGCAACGGCGCAATGGCGAACTGCTCGTCGCCTGTTCCGGCGGACGCGAGGCCCACGTGTGCCCCTTCGGCCAGGTGGAACTCATCCGCTCCAAAGACGCCGGAGACCACTGGAGATGGCCCCAGGTCATCGTCGACACCGCTTCGGACGACCGCGATGCAGGCATCTGCGAGACCGCGAAGGGAACCTTGCTCGCCACCACCTTCACCTCACTCGCCTTCCTGGATGTCATGGCCAAATCGGCCGCCAGTTGGCCTGCAGACAAACGAGCCCGCTGGGAAGCCGTCAACCGGCGAGCCACTCCGCGGCAGTTCCGCGACCTCCTCGGAACCTGGATGGTCCGCTCCACCGACGGCGGCCTGACCTGGTCCGCACCATACCGCGTGCCCGTGAACAGCCCCCATGGCCCGAGCCTCGCGACCAGTGGCCGTCTCATCTATGCCGGAAAGCAGCTGTGGGAGCCAGGCTCAAAGAACGGTTTCTGCGAGTCGGCCGACGACGGCCTCACCTGGCGCTGGGTATCCGACATACCCGCCCGCGCCGGAGACGACCCGGTTCAGTATCACGAATTCCACCAGGTGGAAGCGGCCAACGGCAGCATCGTCGTCCACATCCGAAACCACAACAGGAACGATGAGCGTGAGACGCTTCAGTGCGAGTCCACCAATGGCGGAAAGACCTGGACCACACCGCATTCCATCGGCGTCTGGGGTCTGCCCTCTCACCTGTTGCGACTCAGCAACGGATGGCTCCTCATGTCTTACGGCTACCGCCGCCCACCATTCGGCAATCAGGTGCGAATCAGTCGCGACCACGCCCGTACCTGGTCCGAGCCCATCACGCTCTCAGACGACGGCGCCAGCGTCGACCTCGGCTATCCGGCTACGGTCGAGCTGCCCGACAAACGCCTGGTCACCGTCTGGTACGAACAACTCAGGACCTCGCCACAGGCCGTCCTGAGAATGGCACGCTGGACCCTGCCAAAGTAAGTGACTTACTGCGCCTCGCCAAAGTCATAGGCATCGGTGGCAACAAGAGTTACCGAGTAAGTCCCGAGGTTATTCTGCCAGTGCGCGTTGTCATTGACCGCCAGCATGAGCCGCCCTGCGGGCAACCCCGTCTTCACAGCTTTCTTACCGACGAAGAAGACCTCGCCACCAGCACCCACGCGGCCCACCAAAGCCCCAAAAGGATGCCCGCCCACAAGGTGAGTCTTGTAAGTGGGCGACCCGGGCTTAGTAAGTCCGTTCGGATCCGAAGACCATCCGTCCTCATTAAACGACAGCCGGGCAAACCCCTCCGCCGCCAGATCCACCTTCGACGAACCCGACAGGGACACGCCAGTATCCAGATACTCAATCTGATTGCAGTGCCGCAGTGAGTGGACCGCCATGCTTCGCTTCACCAGCTTCTTTCGAACCGCCAGCGTCCGCACCGAATCCCACGGCACCGCGGTCTTCGTACCGTCCGCCTTCCGCACTTCCAGAGATCCCTGCGGCGCCGCGATCCGGACCATCTTTCCGCCCTCCATTCGCACCAGGCTCAGCGTCCGGTCGAACCCGTCGGCACCGCTCGGCATGATGCGCTCAAACAGCCGGTACAGTGGCCGGGGCTCATGCTGGTCCGTGTCCTTGTAAGCCTTCAGCAACGGATCGAGCACCGGCACTCCAATGGCCGTCAGTTCCTCCACCGCCGCATCCCGGGAGGCTCGTTCTTTGCCCTGAATCGCAGCAATCCCGGCGGCAATTCGATCCTTCTCCAGCGCCGATGCCGCCACCCCGCCGTGAAACGACAAAACACTCCCCGAGGCCTGATGCAAAGCCGCGGCAACATTAGCCTGACCCTCCACCGCAGTCCCGTCCGTGGTGCGAATCAGAACCCAGTCAGAAGACGCCGCGGACAAAAGGAGCCCAGACAGCAGCAACAGCAGGCAGGAACGTCGAATCATCCGACCTACTCTATACCAGGCTTCCCGCCGCGGAGGTGTTACCTATGCTGGCGTTCGGGTAGTATGGCTTTTATGGCAATCGTGAGTGCGGCACTGGCTGCCCGACTGGAAGAGCCCGACGCTGCGCTGATCCGCGCCTGTGAAATTGCGAACCAGGACACGGATGTCGCCGAAATCGAAAAGGAGCTTGACGGACTTGGCGATGAGATGCCGGAACCATGGAAGTGATCCCCGAGCGCGGTGATATCTGGTCGGTAGTGGATCCCACGCTCGGTTCTGAGATTCGCAAACCACGTCCCTGCGTTGTGATGTCGGTGAAAGTACTGAACGATCCCGATCTCCTGTGGCGGGTAACCCGTTGTCGCGTTGAGCGACCAAATCCGAGCGGTGGCAAAGGAACGCATGCGCACTCGACTCAGCGCCGTCACTTAGAAGAGATGGCGGCACTTGAGGATGGTCTCAGGCAGATCATGCAGCTTGGCTAGCAGGGGGGGCAGCTCCCCAGAGCTGCGGCGGGCGCCCACGCCCGCCTGCATTCGTGCGCCGAGCCGGCAGGCTTCTTTGACTGCAGCGTCCATCACCCCACTCTTCCAGTCACTGAAGTTTGCCGTAGAGCCGGTGGAGGTACGGGTCGTCAGCCTGCTGAGCGGCGGTGAAGGTGGCGGCGGCGATCAGGAGGGAGAGGAGACGGATGGGCATTTGGTTTCTTCCTGGGTGGGCGGGCGAGGTTTTTAGGGGTGCACCAACGCTCCCTTATCGTAATCCCAGACGTTATTGACGGACCGACTTAGATGTCTTTCTGGCCGCGGCTCAGCAGATCGCGCGGGCTCCACTTTCGTGACGCACGGCGGAACATCCGGGTCGAGGACGACATATCGATAAAACAGAATCTTGTGATGCCAACTATCTATGATACCGATGTATCACATTCAGCGTCTGAACATGCAGGAGACAGTAACACTACCATGACCAACTTGCTCACCAGACTCACCCTGACGGCGGCTCTTTCGACCGCTGCCCTGCTCGGCGCCAGCAACCAGCACTTCACCGAGATCTCGGACGCGGCTCAGCGCACTCAGACGGAAGCCCGCTCAATCAGCGCCGCGCTGAAGACGAAGAATCCCAACCTCACCAGCATCCGGACCCAGTTGACGACGCTCGAGAACCACGCGACGGAACTGTCGAAGATGGTGGAAGCGATCCAGGCCGACGGAGCCTCGCTGACGGGCACGCAGAAGGTGGCGTTTGAGCGGATGACGATGGCTGCGAAGATCGTGTCGGTGTTCGTGGAGAACAAGAAGAACCTGATGGACGGTGTCGATGCTGGAAAGAGCATTGCTCTGCTGCGCGCCAAGGCCGACGGAATCGCCCTGCGCGCCGACATGGTCCAGAAGTCCGCCGCTCGGCTGAAGACGTAAGCAACCAACCTTCCCCAGTGAACCACTGATGGCCCGTCCGGTCTCTCTCCCAGGGCAGTTCCGGACGGGCCTTTTTTTTCCTACCCGCGCACGTCCAACCCACTCAGTCAGCCAGAACGGACGCGAACGCGGATTGGCGGCCAGATTCGTGGTTTCGCCAGATGCCTTACGGTCGCGGCTCTGTAACGGTGCTGGCGTTTGGCGAGTGGTGACGAGCGGTCCGCGAGGAGTTCCCCCTCGGTCTGACAGCGGGGGCAGTAGTTGGTTTCGTTGCTGGCATACGCAATGCCCACGTTGGGACCGTGACTGACTCCCTTCATGGCGCCGAGAAACTCCTTCAGACGGGCGGGGGTCAGGTGCGGTCCACCGGCGCAGGCCTTCTGATCCTGAGCTGGCAGATCGTGCGGGGCCGGCGCGAACGTTTCACCAATTAGAAGGAACTGCTGGCTTCGGACGTTGGACGCGAGGCACAATCGGTGGCTGGATCATTTGGGGAAGCCTTAATTCGAGCAGCCGCGAGGGAATATACTCATGCGATGGCCCGACGCGGCGAATACGGTTACGATGCGCCTTACTTCCCGGTGATCTTCGGTTTGATGTCGGTGGCCAGCGCGATCGTCGCGGCGATCTGCTGGCAGCAGGGCGACGTGCGCACGGAGAGTGGTCCAGGAGAGATCCCTGGCGGCGGGCAGCAGGTTGTTGCGCAGGTGGCCGGAGCGGAGGCTGGACGCGGCGTAGACGAGGCCGGTGATGACCACTAACCAGGCGGTCTGAAAGTGGAGCGATCGGCTCCAGCCGTTCTGGTCGGGGAGGACGAAGTCGTAGCCGGTTTTCACCGAGGCGCGCGAGGCGGGGATGGGAATCTGAAAGAGCGCGGGCATCCGCGAATTGCCGTCCTCACCCCAGTAGAAGCGGGGGTGCGAGATGACGAGTTCGGCTCCGCTGATGAGCAGGGCGAGGAAGCAGAGCGTCGTGAGCCAGTGGGTGACGCGGACGAGAGGGGTGTGGCGGAGGTTCGCCCTTGCGGCGAGTTCAGTGGGCGAGGGATTTGCCACCTCGCGATGATAGCAAGGTTGTGGCGGCGCGTGGCGAACCACCGCTCCCTGACGGTCGCGGCTCTGAAGGAGTCTTGGTTACTCCGATTCAGGAGTCGACGCGCTCAGGTTCGGAGGTGTCCTCCGCTTCGCGGTCGATCCGATCCTCCCGGTCCTTTTGCCGCTCCTGCTCGCGGCGTTTTTCCAGCGCTTCACGCTCTTCCCGGCCATCGCTCATTGGGGGAGCCTCCTGACGTCAGATGAAATCGCCCGCTTCCGTCCACGTTGGGCACCCACATTGAATGCACCGTGTCGAGGTAGCGAACCGCAGATCGGCGACAGCGGCGTTCTGCGGCAGGCAAAATGTAACGGTTGGAAATCACTGCTGTCCAAATTAGCCCGTATATCTCACAGTCCGGCTAACCAAAGGCCGCTTGCTAACGCCTAAACATATGTATCAAGAGATGTTTCGGTAAGAAAGAGAGCGGCCCTT
>JAWXCM010000040.1:0-15971 GCA_034408745.1 Bryobacteraceae bacterium | reverse complement strand
GCTGCTGGGGCGTCTGGCGACGGGTGAAGCGACAGCCAATTGTGCGTGGGGCGACGACGGCGGCACCCTGTATATTACGGCCGATATGTGGCTGGTGAAACTGAAGACGAAGACTCGCGGCGCGGGCTGGTAATTCTGTCAGGCCGGGGCGGCGAGGCCGCGCAGTACGGTTTCCACGTACTGGCGGGCTCGCCGGGCCAGAGCGTCGATGGCGTCGGGGTTGTCGGGCCGGGGGACCAGCGGCTCGAAGATATTTTCGAACGCCAGCGGCATGGTGAGCCCGGTTCGCATCACGGGCGCCAATAGTTTGTAGTGGTCGATCTCTCCGAACCCCGGTCCACAATCCTCATCTTTTGGCGTGTTGCGGTGGTCTTTGATGGCGAAGGCGCGCACGTCCTGCCAGCAGGTCTGAATGTCGGTAATCGGGTCCTGATTCTCGTAGTCGAGCACGTTGCCTGCGTCGTAGCAGATACGCACGGCGGGCGAGCCCACCTCAGCCACAATCCGGGCGCAGTCGCGGCCCGTCGCGGTGTTGCCGCCATGCTGCTTAATTACCACCATCACTCCGGCGTCGGCGGCGCGCGGTGCGATGGTTTTCAGGTTGCGCACGAAAATCTCGCGGGCTCCTTTTTCTGTCTTGCCGAACGTGAGCAGGTACGGGATCTTCGCCGCCGCGGCCTGGGCAATACGGTTCGTGTGCGCTTCCACCGCGGTGGGCGCTTCCAGGTTGACCGTGGCGAACATCATCACCGGATCGACACCGGTATCGCGACAGTGATTCGCCAGCGCTGTCGCGAAGTCGGGCGGCGCCGCTACGTCGAGCACCGATTTCTTCTCGTGGGTCACGCCCCAGGCAACATACCGGTACCCTGCGTCGCGGATTCCGGTGAGGGCTCGCTGCAGCGGATAGGCCGACCACGGCAGCGTCATACAGGCCAGCTGGAATTTGGTTGGACCGGGCGTCTGGGGGCTCTGCGCGAGGGCACAGGCGGCGGGCAGGGTGGTGAGGAGGTGGCGGCGAGTCACGGGTGCTCGCCGCCAGTATACGCGAACTACGGCTGCGTGATGCGGACGCGCAGCAGGCGGCCGGGTACACGTTCGGTGATGTAGATATCGCCGCCGGGGCCCATCGCCATGCTGGACGGGGTGGTCAGGTCGGATTTGACCGCCCGTCCTTCGGGCGTGTCGTAGACCGTAAGACGGCCAGGGCCGGCGGGTTGAGCCAGATATGCGGTGCTGTATTCCAGTGTGAGGAAGCGGGCGCGCTGGCTGGCTCCCCGGTCCTGCCAGGCTACGTCGATGGGCATCGTCAGGCCGAACAGGAACGGGCGGGTGTTCCCGCTGCGCGGATCCAGAATTTCGATGCGACCGTTACCCGGAGCAAACGGGAACCCAGTCATTTCCACAACGAGGAACTCCTCGCCGTAGGGCAGAATTTTGTTTGGCACAGTGTCGGTGACCGGCGGCCCAACGGGGATGGTGTTGGGGACCTTACCGAAGCGCTTCGCAACGCGACTGCGTCCGCCGCGCAGATCGACGCGGAGGATGGCGTCGAGGGAGGCGTCGGCGATCCAGGCCGTGTCGCCGCCGACTACGAGGCTGTACGGATTGGAGGCACGCCAAATCGAAACCGGGTCAGGGATCACATCTGCTATATCGGCTACCATCTCGACTTCGGCCGTCTGCCCCTGCTCATTGCGCAGCATCACCGGGCTGGTGCCATCCCAGATGGCCCTGTGTTGTTGCGGGTCGAGGCGGAAGGGCGTTTGTACCTCGTCGACTTCCGCGGAGAGGCGGAACACCAGGAGGGAGCTCAACAGGGGCGACGCGACGCCTCTGGGATTGAGACCGGCGGTTCCGGGCGTCGGGCCGGCGACCTCCGCGTCACCCGCGCCGATGAGCACGTATAACATTCGGCCCATCCCGGCGAAATCAGCGGGACCACTGGCCTCGCCCTGCTGACTGACACCGGATGGCAGCCCTTCCAGCAGGCTTCGGCGGGCGCCGGACGTGGAGACGATGGATAAGCGGCCGCTGTTTTTGTCCCTGCCGCTTTCGGCGATCAGCAGGTTGCCACGAGGAGTCATGCGGACGCGCCCCGGTTCCAAAAGGCCGGTGGCGACGACTTCCGAAGTGGAGGACTGAGCCCATGAGAGGGGCAGGGCGGCCAACATTAGCGCCGTTGTCAGAAGGATGGTCTTTGGTTTCATGCAGCGGGTAATCGTATCATGTTACTCAATTGAAATAAATAGCTTTTTTCGACCGGACACAGTGACATGCGAAGAGGTACATCCCGCTTGACCACGCCTGATCGGGCACACCCAGGGGTTCCGCTGTATTACCGTGGTGCCACTCATTAAAGCCGCCCTGGTGGTTCAGCCTGGCCAGCCGTTCGAGGGCGTCCTGTGCTTCACGAAACTGGCCGCAGTGGACGAGCGCGGCAACATAAAACCCACCGATGAATGGCCAGATCCCGCCGTTGTGATACTGCCCTGGCTGGTTGAGCATTCCGTAGTAGTCGCGCCAGTCGGGATCACCGGGGTGGATCTGTGGGTGCAGCGCAATGGCCGGGTGGTCGGCCAGATGGTGACGTCGGATGAAGTCGAGGATTCGTTCCGACTGCATCGGGCTGGCAACGCCGGACAGGATCGCCAGGCAGTGCCCAAGCGTGTCGAACCACTCGCCGCAGGCGCGGAAGCCGAGCCACGGCAGGTAGTACTGTTCCTCGACCAGCGACTGCTTTGCAGGGAGCCAGCGGCGTCGACCCAGGGAGTCCAGCCCGGTCACATTCTCAGTGGAGAAGGTGTGGAGGATATGCGGCAGCAGGTTGCCGTCGCCGCGATACCAAAAGAAATGGTTGATTCGTTTGCGGACTAACTGTGCGTGCTCATGGCGTCCGGCGGCCTGGAGCGCGAGCACGTACAGGCAGTTCAGTGTGAGGCCCTTGCCGCGCGTGCAGAACAGGTCCTGCCAGTCGGCGCTCTCCTGCATGCTGAGCAGGCCGGACTGGTCGACATCCTGGCAGTTGTACCAGTCGAGGATGCGAGCCGTGGTGGCGGGGTCCGGGGCGCTGATGCCGGCGCCGAGAATCCACCACAGGCCGCTGTCGGCGTAGGCGCGGAAGTTCGGCCGGAGGCTGAGCGAATCCACGTTGTTGGGGATCTGCCCGTTGGCGGCAGCACGAGAGCGCAGCAGTCCGACGCTGGCGACCAGTGCGTCGTTAATGACGGCGTCTTCGGCCAGTGAGCCCCCGAGCAGCGCGATCATCGCGTCGCGGGTCCAGACTTGCGTGTGGCCTTTCCTGCCGGCCGACGCGCGCACTCCATCGGGTGTACAGCAGCGTCGCAGCGAGGCGATCGCCGCTGCGTACATCTGGTCGATAAGGCTCATATGTCAGCGGATCAGTTGCAGAATACCGCTGAGTGGGATTCGCACCCATGCGGGGCGGAACCGCAGCTCGTAAATCACCTCATAGAGAGCTTTGTCCATGACGTAAACGTCGAGGAGCGTACGGAATTCCTGAACCGTGGCCGGGAGGAACGCGGCGCCCCGGGAGGACCGCAGGTAGCCCCGGAGGAATGCCCCGCCGACCCACTGGTTCCAGAAATCGGCCCAGTCTGTCAGCTTCTGCGCGGAGTCGGAGGTGGGAACGACTCCCGGGACGTGGCCGAAGAGCGCGGCGCCGGAGGCGTATCGGAAGCTCCGGAGCATCCCCGCCACGTCCCGCAGCGGGGAACGGCGCAGCCGGCGTTCACTGAGCGGCCGGGCCGGTTCGCCCTCGAAGTCGATGATCGAAAAGTCCTTGCCAGTGAACAGAACCTGGCCGAGGTGGAAGTCGCCATGATGCCGAATGCGCTGGCTGTTGAGGCGCTGGGTGCGCAGCGACTGGAACGTGGCACGGATTCGCTCTTCCTGCGCGAGCACCTGCTGCGCCATTTCGAGGACCGGTCCGGTGAGAGTCGGCAGGGAGCGGCGCAATTCCTCGAGCGATCGGCTGGCCTGGCTGTTAAAGCCGTGGAAGAGGCCCTGGCGGTAGTGGTCTGTGAAGGGCTCCGGTTCGAAGTCGGGCCCGGTGCCGGCGGCCAGCCCGACGTGCATTTCGGCACTGCGCTGCCCCAGCAGCCGGGCTGATTCGAGGTAAGTGCCGATCAGCTCCAGTGCGCGTTGCGGCGGATCCTCTGACGCGAGGTCGAGCAGGTGGCGGGCGTTCAGGGCAGGTGGGTCCCCGGACACCAGCGCGGCCTCGTAGAACTGGCTGAGCGAATCGAGCGTGTACTTCCACGCGTCGCCCTCATTCGACACGAACTCCTGCAGGATGCCAAGCTGCCACACCTCGTCTGGCGAACGTTGGTATTCCAGGTGACCGAGGAACGCGGGAGTACCCGTGAACCCGGCCTCAGTCAGGTGCCGGCTGACTTCGATATCGGGGTTGGGACCCGGCTCCACCTTGCGGAAGATCTTAAAGATCAGTCGGTCGCCAAAGATCATCGAGGTGTTGCTTTGTTCGGCGTTGATCAACGTCGAATCGAGGTGCGGTGGCAGGGTGGCGGCCTGCGCGAGCAGGGCGGGGGAGGGCACGCCGCCAATCACTCCGTGTCGGCCTCGCATGGCCTTGCCTTCACGAATGAGGCTGACCAGCGCCTCGCGGAAACGTGGATCGCCGACAGCGCCGTACATCACGCCCGTGGTGCCATCGCGTGCCTGCAGTTTCGCCACCACGGTGTCGGCGTGCCGCTCCAGTGTCCAGTCCGCCTGATCGCCGCGTGCGACTGCCACTGGCAGGACGTAGAAGTCGGGGTCGC
The DNA here is from genome assembly GCA_034408745.1 of Bryobacteraceae bacterium. Classification (GTDB taxonomy): domain Bacteria; phylum Acidobacteriota; class Terriglobia; order Bryobacterales; family Bryobacteraceae; genus JAWXCM01. The sequence goes on along the minus strand of JAWXCM010000040.1, from coordinate 11,169 downwards.
CTTCACTGAATTCCAGGCGTACAATGACGATCGATGCGCCGAGGTCGGGGAAGGGCACGATGTCGGCCACTTCGAGGCTGGTCATCGAGCGGGTCTTGCCGCCGTACCAGCGCCGCGTCTGCAGATATGCGGGCAGCAGCGGCAGAAGCGCGTTGACCGTGCGGTCATCGCTGAGCTTGTCGAACGAGTCGATCCTGACCACCGGGATCTGCTTCTCGCTTTGCGGCGTCGGGGACATTTCCTCTGTGGACCGGACCGTCTCCAGCTTAAACCAGTAGAAGCCGTGCGCGCTGAGCGTGATGGTGTAATGCCCGTCCCCGATGCGTGGGAATCGCACCTGGCCGAACAACTCCACGGGCGCCATGCCGCGATATTCATTTAAATCGAGCTCGACATACTGGGAAAAGCGGGAGAGATTCGCGACAATTAGCAGGGTTTCATTCTCATACTTGCGAATGAAGGCGAGCACCTTGCGGTTATCCGGGTGCAGGAAGTGAATCGAGCCGCGGCTGAAGGCTTTGAAACGCTTGCGCTGTTCGATCATGCGCTTCATCCACCAGAGCAGGGAACTGGGGTTGCTCTGCTGCGATTCGACGTTGACGGTCTGCGGATGGTATTCGGGGTCGGCAATAATCGGCAGGAACAGACGCTGCGGATTGGCGTCGGAAAAGCCGGCGTTACGGTCGGCATTCCACTGCATCGGGGTTCGGACGCCGTTGCGGTCGCCGAGGTAAATGTTGTCGCCCATGCCGATCTCATCGCCGTAATACAGCACGGGAGTGCCGGGCATGGAGAACAGCAGCGCGTTCATCAGCTCAATGCGGCGGCGGTCATTGCCGAGCAGCGGGGCCAGCCGGCGTCGGATGCCGAGGTTGATCCGCGCCTGCCGATCCTGCGCATAGACGCGGTACATGTAGTCCCGCTCCTCGTCGGTCACCATCTCCAGCGTCAGTTCGTCGTGGTTGCGCAGGAACATCGCCCACTGGCAGTTATCGGGAATGGGCGGGGTCTGTTTCAGAATCTCGATGATGGGGTAGCGGTCCTCCATCCGGATTGCCATGAAAAGCCGGGGCATTACCGGGAAATGGAAGCACATATGGCACTCGTCGCCATCGCCAAAGTAGGCGACGGAATCGTCGGGCCACTGGTTGGCTTCGGCCAGCAGCATACGCCCCGGGAATTTGCGATCGATATGCGCGCGCAGATTTTTCAGATATTCGTGCGTTTCCGGCAGGTTCTCGCAGTTTGTGTTTTCACGTTCAAACAGGTAAGGGATGGCGTCGAGCCGGACAGCATCCACGCCCATTTCAAACCAAAATTCCGAGATTTCCTTTATCGCCTGGCGGACTTCGGGATTGTCGAAGTTGAGATCCGGCTGGTGCGAGTAGAAGCGGTGCCAGTACCAGGCTTTCGCCACCGGGTCCCACGTCCAGTTGGAGGTCTCGAAATCCTTGAAGATGATGCGCGCTTCTTTGTATTTGTCCGGCGAATCGGACCACACGTAGAAGTCGCGCCAGCGCGAGCCTGGTTCGGCTTGACGTGCGCGCTGGAACCAGGGGTGCTGGTCGGACGTGTGGTTGATGACCACCTCCGTCAGCACGCGAAGTCCGCGGCGATGCGCTTCGCCCAGGAAGAGTTTAAAGTCCTCCAGCGAACCGTACGCCGGGTGGACCTCCGTGTATTCGGCGATATCGTAGCCATCGTCGCGCCATGGCGACGGAGAGAACGGAAGAAGCCAGATGGTGGTTACGCCGAGGTACTGGAGATAGTCGAGCTTTTCCGCGAGACCGCGGAAATCGCCCATTCCGTCTCCGTTACTGTCGCGAAAGGCGCGAACGTGGAGCTCATAAATGATCGCGTCTTTATACCAGAGCGGATCGTCGTCAACTGGGAAGATGTCGTCGCGAGTTGCCATGATTTAGAGGAAATATTCAAAGTCGCGTTCGCTTCGCACGGGTCGGCGAACAGCGAAGATGCGCGCGGGCAGGGAGCCTGACTCAAAAACGATATGCATGCCGGGGGCTCGCCAGATGGTGCGAGTCCCGGAGAGCAGTTCATGCATTTGGAGAGCACGGTTCGGGTCGAGCCCAAGGTCATCGGCAGACAGCTTCAGATCGCCCTCCGGTGTGCCGCGGGGATCCAGATTGATCACCACCACCACAATGCTCGACCCGTCCGGCGAGCGCTTGCTGAACGCCAGCAGATCCTCATTGTCGATGCTGTGGAAGTGGAGCGTGGTGTCGTGCTGCAGCGCCGAATTTTCGCGCCGGATTCGGTTGACCTGCGCGATCAGGACTCGCAGACTGTCCTTGTGATCGATGTCCCATTTGCGCAGCTGGAATTTCTCTGATTCGAGATACTCTTCGCCGCCCTGACGGAGGGGGCGGCCTTCGCCAAGCTCGAACGCCGGTCCGTAGATACCGTAGTTCGCCGCGATTGCAGAAGCCAGCAGAAATCGCTGAACGAACCCGGTGCGGCCGTTTGTCTGAAGAAATTCGGTGAGAATATCGGGCGTGTTAGGCCAGTGATTACCGCGGAAAAAATCGCATACCGGCGGCTGGGTGATGGCGCGAAAGTAGTCGGTGATCTCCTGTTTGGCGTGGCGCCACGGGAAATACGTGTAGGACTGGCTGAAGCCTGCCTTCGCCAGCCGGTACTTCACTTTTGGCCGCGTGAAGGCCTCGGCCAGAAACAACGCTTCGGGCTGTTCGCGCTTGACCGCGCCGATGCACCACTCCCAGAATGCGAAGGCCTTGGTGTGTGGATTGTCGACGCGGAAGATGGTGACACCCTCGGCGATCCAGAAATCGAAGACACTCTTCAACTCCAGCCACATTGCCTTCCACTGGTCGGACTCGAAATCGAAGGGGTAAATGTCCTGGTATTTCTTCGGTGGATTTTCGGCGTATTGAATGGTGCCATCGGGCCGGCGGCGAAACCACTCGGGATGCTCCTTAGCATAGGGATGGTCGGGCGAGACCTGGAATGCGACGTCGAGCGCAATGCGCAAACCGAGCCCGGTGGCTGTGCTCACCAGGTGTCGGAAATCTTCCAGAGTGCCGAGGTGCGGGTGCACGGACTTGTGCCCGCCTTCGGCTGAACCAATGGCCCAGGGGCTGCCGACGTCGGACGGATCGGGTGTCAGCGTGTTGTTGCGGCCTTTACGAAACGTCGTGCCGATGGGGTGGATCGGTGGGAGATACACCACGTCGAAGCCCATCGCGGCGATTTCGGGAAGACGCAACTCACATTCGCGAAACGTCCCATGTGTTGCTCCGTCGTTGGCGGCGGAGCGCGGAAAGAACTCGTACCATGCGCTGCTTCGGGCCAGCACCGGGTCGACCGTAATGCGCAGCGCTTCACAGCGCGCCTGCAGGGTACGATCCGGGTGCCGCGCCATCATCGAGTCCAGCAGCTGGTCGAGCGCGGAACTCCGCATCTCCGCCGCGATCTGCCGGAACCAACCCGACCAGGCTTCGGTCTTCGCGCGCCCGGCGGCAGCCAGCACCAGCTCGGCGCCGATCTGATAGTCGACATCGGTGTCGGTCCCCGCTTCGATGCGCTTCTGCATGTCGTAACGCCAGGTCTGGAAACGGTCAACCCAGGCGGCGACGGTGAACTCGATTTCACATGGCTCGGGAACGGTGATGGTGGCGAACCAGCGGTCGTTCTCGAGGTATGTCATCGGCACCTCGGTCCACTGATCTTCGCCGCCGCGCCGCCAGCACAACAGCGCCGCGAGGCGGTCGTGGCCGTCGGTGAAAATGTCGGCTTCGATTCGAATGGGATCGCCGGCGATTCGTTTTGCCGGAAACCGGCCCCCGTCCACCTGGGGGCTCACACATTCAATGATGGCTCGAACCTGTCCCGCCCCACCGGTTTCGGTTACTCTCATGTCCGCTTCATAGTACCCAGCCGGACCTGCGGGGTTTCGTGAGTCGATGTTGTTACTCTGAGACGTTGACTCGTCAGATTCATGCATTTGTCGTCCTTTGCTGCCTGCACGCTGAGGCAGCAACGTTCCCGGCAGCGGTGTCCCGCTATGCTGGCCGATGGGATCTGATTGCCGGGGAAAGCGACAACATCGACCGCGCCATTGAAGGAACCATCGCGAGCATGAGCTTTATCACCCGCCCCATCGCGAGAGTGAAGCTCAAGCGCCGGAACGTGGCTTTCCCCTCGTTTCAGCTGGACGTGTCGGACCACGAAATTCACGTGAAGCATGAGCAGGGGCTGGATGTGGCATACCCGGCCAGCGGTGTGGCGGTAAAGACCCGGGCTCCGGATGGCACCGACGTTGTGGCAGTCATTCAGATCGATCCTACACTGATGCAGTCCTACGTCGCTGACAACGCGGTCAGGGAGGACCGGTACCTGCTCAGCGACGACGGTTCCCGGCTCACGATTGCGGTCCGGATCACGAGCGTCCATTTGCCCAAACCGCTGGTTTACAAACTGGTGTATCAGCGGTCCATCCGGTAGGCGGCTTGACATTCGCGGTGCGGAGACGGGATACTTAACTACGGTTAACTCGTGACCAATACCGATGGTTAACGCACGTTCGCTCCCCGAAGTCCACGGTACTGTCCCGACTCGACATCTCTCCATCTGGAGGCGCATGTTCGCGTTCGCGGGGCCGGCCTATCTGGTCAGCGTCGGCTATATGGACCCGGGCAACTGGGCCACGGATCTTGAGGGCGGCGCGCGCTTCGGATATCAGCTCCTCTGGGTGCTGGTGATGTCGAATCTGATGGCAATCCTGCTGCAGACGCTCAGTGCGCGTCTGGGCATTGTCGCCGGAAGGGATTTGGCGCAGGCTTGCCGGGAAACCTACCCTCGTTCGATTGCCGGTGCGCTGTGGGTTTTGTGCGAGATCGCGATTGCGGCCTGCGACCTGGCTGAAGTACTGGGCGCGGCGATCGGCCTTAACCTGCTGTTTGGGATACCTTTGCTGATGGGTGTGCTGCTTACGTCGCTGGACACGCTGCTGCTGCTTTGGTTTTCAAAGTTCGGCATGCGGATGATCGAAGGGTTCGTATTGTTACTGATCTCAGTCATCGGCGTCTGCTTTGGCATCGAGATATTCCTTGCCAAACCCGCGCTGACCGCCATTGCCAGTGGTCTGATTCCCCGTTTGACGAATGAGAGTCTGTACGTCGCCATCGGGATCCTGGGCGCCACGGTGATGCCCCACAACCTGTACCTGCACTCGGCGCTGGTTCAGACGCGGAGCATCGGGTCTTCGATAAGGGATAAACGGTCGGCCTGCAAGTACAACCTCATCGATTCGGTAGTCGCGTTGAACGGCGCCCTTTTTGTGAACGCCGCGATTCTGATCGTCGCCGCGAGCGTGTTCTTCACACGCGGCATCGCGGTGAATGAAATCCAGCAGGCGCACCTGTTGCTGGCTCCGCTGCTGGGCACCACGATGGCCAGCGTGATGTTCGCTGTCGCACTGTTGTGCGCGGGCCAGTCGTCGACACTGACGGGCACGATGGCGGGGCAGATCGTGATGGAAGGGTTCCTCAACTTCCGTATGAGGCCGTGGCTGCGGCGCCTGATCACGCGGTCGGTGGCGATCATTCCCGCCGCCATAACGATTTACGTCACGGGTGAGAAGGGCACCTATAAGTTGTTGATTCTGAGTCAGGTGATCCTCAGCATGCAGCTCCCGTTCGCGGTAATCCCGCTCATCCACTTCACCTCGGATAAGCAGAAGATGGGCGACCTTGCGAATCGCATGTGGGTGAAGGTGCTGGCCTGGGTGACGGCGACCATCATCGTCGGCCTGAACATCCGCCTGGTGCAGACGACGGTCGGCGTGTGGCTGGACAACGCGGGCGAGTGGCGAACCTTGCTGGAATGGACCGTGATGCCGTTCATGGCCGCACTGGCGCTGCTGCTGGTCTGGATTGTCCTTGAACCGTGGCTGCCAGCGGCGCTGCAACGCCGGGGCAGGCGACCCTCGGTGGTGCTGCCGTCCAACGTGGCGGTGGACTTGTCGATTACCCCGTACCGCCACGTACTGGTGCCGCTGGACCACACATTCCGGGACCGCCTGGCGCTGGCGCATGCGTCGGCTCTGGCACAAACCTACGGGGCTCGGCTGACGGTGCTCCATGTGGAAGAGGGGGTCACCAGCCAGGTGTACGGCGAACTCGCCCAGACGGCGGAAGTGGAAGCCGGAAGTCTGTATCTGGAGGGAATCACGGAGGCGCTGAGGGCCGCGGGTGTCGAGGTGACGGCCAGAATCGCGCACTCCGACCGCCCGGCGAAGGCGATTATCGAGGTTGCGCGGGAGATCCAGCCTGACCTGGTGATCATGGGCGCGCACGGCCACACTGGACTAATGGACCTGATCCTCGGCACTACCATCGAATCGGTGCGCCATGGCGTGAAGGTTCCCGTTCTGATCGTTCGAGACGGCGGCTGAGTCACGATGTGTGTCACCCTGTGTCAGGTGTCCACAACTGGCCAGGACCCAACTTCCCAGAGTCAACGACATAGCCTGGCACATCAGATGCACTAGATCGGCTGGATTATGACTCACCTGCCACAGCGAATGCTGGTTCCGGCGCTGCTTGCGGCCCTTTGCGGGTTCGCTACAGTAAACGCCGCGACACTGGAAAAGCTGACGCTGGATGAGATGTCGAGGAGATCCACCTCCATCGTCCGGGCGCGAATCATTTCCTGTGCCGGTGAGGCGCAGGGCTCGCTGATCCTGACCCGCTGCAGGCTGCAGGTATCGGAGTACTGGAAGGGAACGCTCACCGATTCGAGTTTCGTGTTGCCTGGCGGACAGTATCAGGGGCTGGTCCAGACCTTCACGGGTACACCAACCGTCGTCGAGGGACAGGAATATGTGCTCTTCCTGTGGACTGGCAAGTCGGGCAAGGCACAGGTGATTGGGTTGTCGCAGGGTTCTTTCAGCCTCGCTCCGGACGCCAAGGGCGGGGAGGCGAGGGTGCGGCGGTCCGCTTCTTCCACTGAGGTGATGCTCGACAAAAACGGCATCCCGGTAGCCGATACACCTCTCGATCTGAGCGTCTCCGAACTAAAAACGCGGGTTCAAAAAGCTCTCGGCGGGGTGCGCCAATGAAGCGGGTTTTTGCACTGGCCGTTGTCGCACTGACCCTGAGCGGTACTGCTTCCGCGTATTACCACTTCGTCCACTTCGCCTCCCGAACCGCTCCTTTTCGCCCCATGCCGGCGAAGTTCGACCTGAATGTCCTTCCGAACAAGACGCTGAGCTGGTTTGTGAACGACATGTCCGGCCTGGTGTTTAATACCCAGGGGGACGGTCCCGCTGCGCTGCTCAGCCAGCTCAAGTCGGTAACGGGCGTGTGGAACGACGTCGATTCGTCCGATCTGCGACTGGCGTACGGCGGTGTCGCGACTCCTGGTCTGACTTCGACGACGCCGTCGGTGGAAGTGCTGTTCGACCTGCCGCCGGGAGTGATCGCGCAGGGTGGTCCGACGGTTTCGCTGGCGAGCAACGGGCAGTTTGTTCCGATCGTGAAATCCGTGGTGCGAATCAATCCGGATTTCAGCAACTGGTCCACTTGGTCAGAGAGGCTGTACACCACGCTGGTACACGAGTTTGGCCATGCGCTGGGACTGCAGCATACCTTCACATCCAGCGTGATGTCGACGGAGTGGACCCGCTCCACCGGCAAATCGAAGCCACTGGGTGCGGACGACATCGCTGGTCTGTCGCTGCTGTATCCGAAGCCTACGTTCCAGTTCTCCACGGGCAGCGTTTCCGGCCGCGTGACGATGAACGGTACGGGCGTCAACATGGCGTCTGTCGTAGCGATTGCGCCGAACGGCTCGGCCATCAGCACACTGACGAACCCGGATGGTACATGGCAGATCGACGGTCTGCCGCAGCGCAGCTACTACGTCTATGTGCACCCGATCCCGCCAGCAATGGAGGATCAGGCTTCGCCCGGCGGCATCAATCTGCCGACCGATGCCACGGGTCGCACGTTTGTGGGCAGCTCGCCGTTTGAGACGATTTTCTACACGCCATTCGGCGGCGTAAACAACGCGTTGCAGGCTTCACTGATTCCGACGGCCGCGGGCCTTCCTGTTCAGAACATCAACTTCACCGTGCGCCAGCGGAATGGATACGCCATGCACACCATGCGCGTGTTCGCGTTCCCGGGCAACTTTGCCGCCCGTCCGCCATTTATCAGCCCCGGTCTGGTGAATCCGTTTGTGGTCGCCGACGGCTTCAACCTTCCTGTCAATACGGTTCGCTCCAGCACCATCGGCGGTCCGGAGCTGCGCGTGCGGCCGTACGAACTGGCTCCCACGGCCTACGTCCGGATGGACTTCGACCCCGGCACGCTGGCAATTCCGTCGAACGGGCCTCGCCACGTAGTGTTTTCGGCGACCAACGATATCTACGTGCTGCCTTCGGCGTTCTATCACGTGGAGCGTCAGCCACCTGTGATCGTGAGCGTCGTGCCTGGAACCGAAGGCGCGGTGCGCATCGCGTCGATCACCGGTCTGAATCTCCAGGCTGACACCCGCATTCTGTTCGATGGCGTGCCGGCTCAGGTGCGCAATTACGAAGAACTGCCTGGCGGCGTGACTCGGTTCACGGTCGGTATTCCGAATGCCGTGCCTGGTCACAGAGCCGTGCTGGCCGCTTTCACTTCCGACGGACAAAGTTCCCTGTCTGTGCAGGGCGACAATCCGCCCTCCTACACGTATCCGGCCGACACCCAGCCGGCGGCTCCGACCGCCCTCCTCGCGAGCCCGGTGTTGCTGTCTCCGGGTACCGAAGCCATGCTCCAGATTGACGGCCTGAACACACAGTTCACTGATGGTCAGGTCGCCATCGGCTTCGGTACGCCCGACGTGGTGGTCCGCCGCCTCTGGGTTTTGAGCCCGACACGACTGGTCGCAAACGTCGTGGTCGCACCCACGGTTCCTCCCGCAGGTCTGCTGGTGACTCTCACCAGCGGCCTGCAGGTGAATACGTATCCGTTGACGGCCGGTATCCAGCCGGCGCCGGCACGCCCCTTCTGGCTCAGCAGCGTGGTTCAGAACCTGCTTACCGGGGCCTCATCGGTCTCCCCCGGCAACATCATCACCATGCAGGTCGGTGCGACTCCGGTGCCCCTGACCACGGCTAACGCCGTCGTTGTCATCAACGATTCCATCCGCGTCCCGGTAGGTTTGGTCAACGGCTCGCAGGTGTCCTTCACCGTCCCGCTGGCCGTTCCGGCTGGTCTGGCTGTGATCCGACTCGAGGCAGGGACGGATCGAAGTCTCCCGATCGCTGTGCAGTTTGACGTTCCGGCCGCCCGGCCGGCTGGTGAAGCGGAGCCCGAACCAGTCGCAACGTCTCGCCGTTAAGTAATAAGCTGAGGGGATGCGATCCCTTCTGCTTCTGCCGGTGCTGTCTGTCCTTCTGCTCGCGCAGACCCCTGTAGTCGATTCCCGTAACTTCAAAACGCCAGGCACGGACACCGTGTTTGCGATGCCCGAGTATCGTACGCTCGCAGAGTGGGAGAAGCGTCGGGAGCACCTTCGTAAGCAGATCCTCACCGCAGCCGGACTGTATCCGATGCCCGAGAAGCCGCCGATGGGCACGCTTGTCTTCGGCAAAATCGAAAACAGGGACTACTCGGTGGAGAAGGTCGCGATTGAGACCATGCCGGGGTACTGGCTGGGCGGGAACCTGTACAGACCGCTCGGGAAGCCGGGCAGGCATCCGGCGGTTGCCTCACCGCACGGCCACTGGAACTACGGACGGCTGGAGCATCAGCAGCTGGCGTCGGTGCCCGCGCGTGCCATCAACCTGGCGCGGCTCGGCTTCGTGGTGATGACCTACGACATGGTTGGCTACACGGACACGATTCAGACTCCGCACGCTTTTGGCGATGAGCCGCGCGACATCGCCTGGAATTTTGGCCCACTGCCGCTACAGCTTTGGAACAGCATCCGTGTGGTCGATTTCCTGCAGACTCTGCCCGATGTGGATCCAGGGCAGATCGGCGCGACCGGCGCTTCCGGTGGTGGCACGCAGACGTTTCTGCTGGCGGCCGTCGATCCGCGAGTGAAATTCTCGGCTCCTGTGAACATGATCTCGAGCATTATGCAAGGCGGTTCGCCGTGCGAGAACGCTCCGGGCCTGCGCATCGACGCGAACAATATGGAACTGGGCGCAATGATGGCGCCTCGTCCCATGATCATGGTGGCCGCCACTGGCGACTGGACGAAGAACACTCCGTCGGTGGAGTACCCGGCGCTCAAGCACATCTATGAGCTGTACGATGCGGCGGCACGGCTGGAGATGAAGCAGATCGATGCGCCGCACAATTACAACCAGCAGTCGCGCGAGGAGGTATACCGATTCTTCGCCAGGACCATTCTAAACAACCCGAACGCGGAAAAGATCGTGGAGCGCAGTCCGCGGATCGAGAAGCTCGGCGACATGCTGGTGTGGCATGCCCGGTCGCTGCCCCCCGGGGCTCTCGATTTCGACGGGGTGCGGCAGGCATGGCAGAAGCTGGTTGGCGCTCCGGTGAAGGATGCCGCGCTGGCGAAAGAGCGGCTGCAACTGGCGCTGGCGGCGGAGTGGCCGGCTCGGGTGGATCAGCCTGGGGAATTCCTTTCACGCGCCGGGCGTGGCGACCACGTGCCCGTGACGGTGCTCGGGTCCGGGAAGCCAACGCGTCTGGTGGTCCATCCGGATGGCATGGAAGCGGCGCGTGCGGCGGCGCAGGAGTGGGTGAAGGCGGGTGAGACTGTGGTGCTGATCGACGCATTCCAGACCGGGTCGGCCAAAGCGGCGAGGAACCGCGATCAGCGCCATTTCCTCACGTTCAACAAGTCGGACGATGCCGAGCGTGTGCAGGACATTCTGACCGCATTGCGCTGGATGGAGTCGAAAGGCGTTACGTCCCCGAAGCTGAACGGAATCGGAAAGGCTGGTGTCTGGGCCGTGTTTGCGGCTGCCGTGGCTCCGGTGAAAGTGGATGTCGCAAAACCGGAGGCGTTCGAGGGCGCGGATTTTCTGGTGCCTGGGCTGGAGCGAGTCGGAGGCCTGGAGTTAGGGATCGTCACAAAATAAGTAGAACAGTTAGATGAGGCGCGGAAGGATCGTATAATTCCATTCACCATGAAATTCGTCGCGCCGTATGCAGAGGGAAG
>JAWXCM010000039.1:0-3871 GCA_034408745.1 Bryobacteraceae bacterium | reverse complement strand
ATCGGCAACGCCGTCAAGTTTACCGAGGAGGGCGGCATCGGCTTGCGCGTACGTGCGGACCGCGAGCTTGAACCCGCCCGAAGACCATGCGGTTCCGATGCATCGGCTTGCGCGTACGTGCGGACCGCGAGGGCGCGACGGGACCTTCCCTCCGGGTCGAAGTCGAGGACACCGGCCCGGGCATCTCGCCGGACGACCAGGACAAGTTGTTCCGGCATTTCGAGCAGACCAAGACCGGGCAACAGACGGGGACCGGAACGGGGCTGGGCCTGGCCATCAGCCGTGAGTTTGTTCGCCTGATGGGAGGTGACATCACGGTAAACAGCCAGGTTGACAAAGGCAGCGTTTTCATCGTTCACCTGCCTTTGAAGGAGGGGGAGGCCCAGGCGGTTCAAGCGAAAGACAACCCCCGGCATGTCCTGAGGCTCCAGCCGGGGCAAGCGACGTGCCGGGTGTTGATTGTCGATGACATCGAGGATAACCGCCAGCTTCTGGCGCAACTTCTATCCCCCGTCGGTTTCGAGATCCGGCTGGCGACCAACGGAGCGGAAGCCGTCCAGGAGTTTGAGCATTGGCGGCCCAATTTGATCCTAATGGATTTCCGCATGCCGGTGATGGACGGCCATGAGGCGATCCGCCGGATCCGGGCTATGGCCGGCAGCGACGACCCCAAGATTATCGCCGTGACTGCCAGTGCGATGGACGACAACCGCCAGGAGTTGATGGAGATCGGCGCGGACGATTTCATTGGCAAGCCGTTCCGGGAAGCCGAGCTGTTCCACAAGATTCACGTCCACGTCGGGGTGGAGTATGTTTACGCCGAGGATTCCGCGGCCGCGGCCCCGGAGGAAGAGGCCGAACTGACCCCCGAGTCGCTGATGGGCTGGTCGCAAGACCTCATCCAGCCGATGCGCGAAGCCGTCATCACGGCGGATCTGGACCAGTTGCTGGCCAGGATCCAGGAGGTTGAAGCCCGCGATCCCCGCATTGCGCAGGGGCTGCGCCGCCTGGCCGAAGGCTTCCAATATCAGAAACTTCTTGATCTATTAAGCGCGGAGAGCCTCCCTTGAAACCGGAGAAGCCTGCCCGCCAGGCTTTGCTGTAGGCTGCTAGAAATTCGACAAACCCGGTGCGAAGTTGGAGGTAAGATGACCATCAATGACCTGGACAAACTGGCAGCGCTCGTCAAGCAGGAACGCCACGCTTTACTCTCGCGGTGGCGGCAACAGGTCCGACAACTCCCTTCAGCGCGGCACCTCGATACCCCGACGCTCAACGATCACATTCCTGACCTCCTGGATGAGTTGGCTGCCGCACTCCAATCGAGGTCCGACGAAACGATCCCAGAAGCACTCTGCAAAGGCAGCCCGCCAGCCCATGGCTTGCAGCGTGTCGAAGACGGCTTTGATATCGCGGAAGTCGTTGCGGAATACAACATCCTGCGCGGCTGTATTCATGATATCGCCGATCACCACGGCTTGACACTGCAAGGGAAGCCTTTCCACATTGTCAACCGGGTAGTCGATCAGGCAATCGGGTTGGCCTTGCAGACATTTGTCACGCAGCAAGCGCTGGTAGTGCAGGGACGCCGGGAAGAATATCTCGCCTTTGTGGCGCACGATCTTCGAACTCCATTGAACGCCATTTCCCTGGCTACTGATGTTTTGGGACTGACACTCCAGAAGCGAGACGGCAGCGATGAAACTGGCCAGATGTTGAAATGCTTACGTCGCAACCTGCAGCAAATCGTAAGACTCGTCGGCAAGGTGCTTGAAGAAAACACGAATCTCCAAACGGAAATCGGGATCAAATTGGAGCGGCGAGAGTTCGATTTGTGGCCCCTCGTCGAGGCCCTCATTCACGATCTCCATCCCGTAGCGGGGACCGACAGCACCAGGCTGATCAACAAGGTGCCCGACGTCCTGGTTGTCTATGCCGACGCCAGTCTGTTGAGGCGGGTCTTTCAGAACTTGATCGCCAACGCAATTAAGCATACCCCACGCGGAGAGGTTATCGTTGGGGCACAGGAACCTGGCGCGGAAGGTACCATCGAGTGCTGGGTCAGCGACAATGGTGCGGGAATCCCCGCCGAGCTTCTCGAAAAAGTCTTCGACAAGGGAGAAACCGGTCCGGAGAACGCAGGTGGAATGGGCATGGGTCTCGCCATCGTGAAGATGTTTACCGAAGCACACGGCGGGAAAGCGACCGTCGAAAGCACGGAAGGGGTCGGCTCGACGTTCCGGTTTTCGCTACCCACCAAGGCGAAGGTCTATTGCCAAACAACGTAATTTTGGAAGCCCGCGATCCCCGCGTTGCTCGGAGGCTGCGCCGCCTGGCTTAAGGCTTCCAATACCAGAACCTTCTTGATCTATTGAGTACGAGGTCCTCCATTGAATCCGGAAAACCCTAAAAGTAGTGGCGGGCAACTCGCCAACATCTTGATCGTGGACGACACCCCCGCCAATCTCCAGGTGCTGGCCGGCATGCTCAAGGATCGGGGGTACAAGGTCCGCCCGGTTCCCAGCGGCAAGCTGGCACTGCTGGCGGCGCGACGCGATCCCCCGGACTTGATCCTCTTGGACATCAATATGCCGGAGATGAACGGTTACGAGGTGTGCGAACAGCTCAAGGCCGATGACAATCTCAACGGGATTCCCGTCATCTTCATCAGCGCTCTCACCGAGCCGCTGGACAAGGTGAAGGCCTTTGCCATCGGCGGGGTGGATTACCTCACCAAGCCGTTTCAAATGGAAGAATTGCACGCCCGCGTCGAGACGCATCTAAAACTTCGCCGGCTGCAAATCGAGCTTCAGAAGTCCAACTCGCAACTGGAAAGAATCAACGGTCGGATGTCTCATGACCTGGAAGCGGCGGCCAGGATCCAGAGGGCGTTTCTACCCTGCGCGATACCCAGGATCGGGGGTATGAAGTTCGACTGGTGCTTCCAGCCGTGCGACGAACTGGCCGGCGACGGACTGAACATCATCCCGCTTGGCGATGGGAGAGTTGGCCTCTATGTTCTGGATGTCAGCGGTCACGGCGTCGCTTCTGCCCTGCTGTCGGTGACGATGAGCCGGGCGTTGTCGCCACCATCCGATCCGTCTTCAATTTTGGTTCGGGAGAGGAGTGTCCCGGATGCACCCGTCATCACGCCGCCGGCCGAGGTCGCCGACCGCTTGAACCGACTCTTTCCCTTTGACGTTGCGACCGAGCAGTTCGCTACTCTGATCTACGGGATTCTGAACGTCGGGACCGGGGAGTTCCGCTATGTGTCCGCGGGACACCCTGGCCCGGTGCATCTGGCCAGCGGCGCCGATCCAATGATTTTGGAGAGTGAGGGTTTTCCAATCGGCCTTGCCGATGACGCATACCTGGAGCGTTCGGTATTCCTTGGGAAGGGAGACCGTTTGTACTTATATTCCGACGGCATCCCCGAAGCGATGGACCCAACCGAAAATCAGTTCGGCGACGCTCGGGTTCTCGAGGTGATCGCCCAAGGGCGAACCAAACCACTCCAGGAGAGCGTTGCCAATCTCACGGCGGAGGTCTCGCGGTGGCACGGATCCAGGAGACTTCAGGACGATATCTCTATCCTTGCGATCGAGGTCGAAGCCGTCGTATCACCATAAATATCCAAAAGGTTTTTGAAATCGAAGTGAAACTTTAACATTCGCATTGGTAATGGCAATCGGACGGTGCTGACGAGTCATACGATTCCCAAAACCGTTCGGTTGACACATCAACACAACCGTAGCCATGGTCGAATCCACCAGTTTGAAAGCAAGGATCGCTCGATATCAAAGTTTGCTTCAAAAACCTTGCGCGACATGCTCGACCTTGAAATACATGATGTGGGAGCGGCGGAAGCGGT
>JAWXCM010000038.1:0-10973 GCA_034408745.1 Bryobacteraceae bacterium | reverse complement strand
TCGGTGGATGACGCCGCGCTCGTGGGCTGCTTCGAGGGCGGTTGCGATCTGGCAGGCGCAGGACAGTGTTTCTTCGAGCGGCAGTGGGCCGGATTCGGCGAGGGTTCGGCCCTCGACGATCTCCATTACTATGGCGCCATCTTCGAGGCCGTAGACGGCGGCGATGTGGGGGTGGTTCAGCGACGCGAGGACCTGCGCCTCACGCTGGAATCGTGCGAGGTAAGCGGCATCGGTGGCGAGCGCGGTGGGAAGGACTTTGATGGCGACGCCGCGGCTGAGGCGGCTGTCCTGGGCTCGGTAAACCTCGCCCATGCCTCCGGCTCCGAGCAGACCGACGATCTGATAATGGCCGATCTTGTCGCCGGCGGACAGTGGCATGGATTCGGACATTATAGGTCGGCCGGTGCGCGCTGTGGGTTCGTGGCAGACTTGCAGGGATGTACGTTCCTCGGGAATTTGCGGAGACGCGGGTGGAGGTGCTGCGGGAGTTTGTTGGGGCGCATCCGCTGGGGTTGCTGGTCAGGGGGGATCTGGAGGCGACGCACGTGCCGATGCTGCTGCAAGGGAAGTTTCTGCGGTTCCATGTGGCTCGGGCGAATCCCGTTTGGCACGGGATTGAGGGGGCTGGGGTGCTGGCTGTTTTTTCCGGGCCGAATCACTATGTTTCGCCTTCGTGGTATCCGTCGAAGGCGGAGCATGGGCGGGTGGTTCCGACGTGGAATTACACGGCTGTTTATGTTCGGGGAACGGCTTCTTTGTTTGAGGGTACGGATGAGTTGGTGAGTCATTTGGTGGAGATGGTGGATGCGCAGGAGGCTCGGTTTGCTGCGCCGTGGCGGGTCTCGGATGCTCCGGCGGAGTATGTGGCGGGGCTGACTCGGGGGGTTGTTGGTGTGTCGGTTCGGGTGGAGGCGATGGTGGGGAAGTTTAAACTTAGCCAGAACCGGTCGGCGGCGGATCGGGCTGGGGTTGTGGCTGGGCTGTTGGCTTTGGGGGATCGGGCCGCCGATGAGGTGGCGGGCGTGATGCGGGTCGGCTAGCACCTCACAGCCGCTGGCTGGGCGTCAGCGAGTTCGGCCTGGCCTGCTCCAGCCGTGCCCTCGGGATGGCTTCAGCTTCCGCCATGCCCCGCAGCCGATCCACTTCCATCTGCTTGATCTCGGCCAAATCCACACTTGGGGACGCCGGGGGCAGTGGAGAGGGGGACTGCGCGTTCAGTAGCGCAAATGAGACAAAAATGCCGCTCAGTATGCTGACTGGACGCACTTACCTGTTTTAGTACGATAACGGCAGGAGAGCATCATCCGGCAAGACCCCGAACTTTCGTTATCTGCACAGGTACGAACATCCGTCAGAATCAGGCTGTCAGTGACGAGCTTCACCGTCAAAATGAAGGACACCGACGAGAACTGTCGGTCATCATGGAAGGCTACGATAACGCCCAATGGTCCTGATGGACTAAGGCGACTTCATCTTCCGCATCTTTATCGAGCAGACCAGGAACTACTATGACCTGGAAAGGCTCCGGAGGCGACAAAAGAGTCGAAGCGCCCCCTGAGCCTGTGGCTGCATAACTTCGGCTTCTGCTATCTACCACGCCTTCACTGACAGGGTCACCGGAATTACGACCGGATTGGCCCGGTGCATCGAGATCATGACCCGGGCGTGGTAAATACCAGCTTTCAGACCGGTTGTACGAACTCGAATCTCCACAGGAACCCCCGTGAGAGCCGAGCCTGGTTCCGGAGTCGCCGCATTCCGGGGGGAGACCTCCAGCCACGCCGGCTCGCTCGATGTCACCGCAAAGGGCATATCCGCCCAGTCACTGCCAACCAGCACAGAGGCCGTCATCTCCTCGGCACCGTCGACCTTGGCGGCCATCGAGATCGATTCCTTCGATACCACCAAAACGGGCCGGTTCCGTACCCGGAGCGCCACAGGCACGCTCACTTTCTGGCACTCGTTCGAGGCCTCCAGCACGAACCGGTATTCGCCCGTCTCGGCCGGAATACCCCGGATGCCGCTCATCCCACCCGCAATGCCCTGCGGTGGACCACCCCCGGCCACTCGCCACGTCACATCCGGCATATGGCACCGAGGACCGAGAGGACTGCTCAACATCGCTTCGTAGCGGTCGCCACGAAGCGCGTCGGGAAGTCGCAGGTACTTCCCGACCGAGTCCGACTGCGTCGCAGCCAGACCCATTGCCGGCGTCAGCACGACGGCCAGAATCAGTGCCAGAGTCTTCATCGCCCGATCACGTAGTGCGTGTAAACCGGCGGAACCAAAGGCGAGTACACGTTGGCGGGGTAGTACGCCGCAGGCGCTGTAGTTGCGGCAGGGGGAGCGGTGTGCCACTGTCTCCCCAGACCACCGTGGTACAGAACCGGAGCCATTGGCGTCGAGACATACTGCCATCTGCCGTTTACCAGCATGCCGGTCGGCAGGGTCGCCGCCATCCGTGGGTCCGGCGCGTTGGCAACCGAAGACTTCTTCCGCCAAATCCCCCAGAAAGCGGACATCGCCTCGAACATCGGTACTCGTCCGGTCACTGCTGTGGCCACTGCCGAGGTCTTGGCGGATTCCAGGGTCGTGATGAGTCGACCATCCGGGGATGGCACCCGTACCAACCTGCCCGAGGTGATCGTGTCACCCCCGAAGGAAGCGGACGGAGTCATCATTGGGACACCCACCATTTGACCGGCGACAGGAACAGTTGGAACAGTGGTGGGATACGCAGCAGGAAGTGGTGAAACAACCGTCCCTGCCCGATAGCTGGCATCCAGCATAACTTCGATAATTCGCTCCGTTATGCCTTGTCCGGCCAGTTCGGCAAGAGCATCGGCGGTGACGTCGCACGAACAGCGAGCACCCAGAATGACGCGAATAATAAATTCCTCGTCGAAGCCGGATTTCGCCAGAACCACGACGTCCCGATTCGTGACAGACGTATTGAGGGAGTGCCGGAGCAAGGCCGTTTGAACGTCAGCGGCCGGTAACAGGGCGGCTGAGAGAAGAGCAACTGCAAGATACCGATTGAGTTTCATAAGATCTACACAGCTCTTCTCGGTTTTATAAAAGGAAGTGTTAAGAAATTAACCGACTTTCGCAGCGAGAGGACGGGGGCGCGGAAGTTCGGTCCTCTCTGGAGTTCCAGGCAGGAATGCGCGCTCACTGGTTCCGCTCGACAACAATAGCCTTGGCGGCATCTGGTGGAATCGGCTTTCACCGGCATGCGCTTTGGCGGCGTCGGGATGGCGGCCTCTGCTACCGCCCTTTCGAAACCGGAGCGTCGCGCTCAGTGCGCACGTCGATTTCCTGGCCAGCCGTTCTTTTGGATCCGTTGAGCGTGGCGCCGCGGTTCTCTTCGTGAATCGATCCGAGGCCTTCGAAATCGTTCTCAATTTTGCCTTTGGCTACCGAGCCCTTCAGGAAAAACACCCCGTTTTCGGGAATTGTCAGTTCCACGTTGGCACCCCTTGTCAGCGCTATTACTCGCGGGACGGGGACAGGCCGGGGCGAATCTCCGGATCTCCGCGGTCGACCTGCGGGTCCAGATTTCCGGTGAACCGGGCAATCTGCACGTCGCCTTAGTCTGGAGCGGACGCTGACCGGACCGATGACGTCCTCCAACGACAGATTTCCGCGGCTCATCCGAATCTGGCCGGGGACCGACTCCACGCGCCATTCGGTCCCGCGCGATTTCAGCCGGCCTTCGAACTTCACGGATTCGCGATGGTGCGGAACTCAAAACCTGGGCGGCAACATTCGAATCGAACTGCGTTGACAGACGAACAGACAAAAGATATCGCGTTAAAGCAGAAGCACGGCGAGCAGGACACTGGCGAATCGACTGTGGCTGCGGTTCCGGCGGCAGACGAAAACTCTCCGCTGGAGCTTTCTGAGGTTGTGGGTCAGACAGATCAGGTTCCGTTCGGCGCTCACAGCCGAGATAATTTCATCCCGACAGACTCCTCTAGCATTAGCATGTCGGATATGGGGGTGCAAGCACAAGACATCGCCGCAGGCCTGGGGGCTTGCCCAGGGCTTGCCCCCCAATTGTCGGGTTTGTCTGGGACAGGACAGTCGTTATGGTTAGCGGGCTGGCCTGGCTTTGCGGTACGGGGCGGCGCCCGGCACCGTTTCGCTCCACTTTGGCTCTGTTGCTGAGTTGGCTATGGCTGCGACTCCGGCGGTTACTGCTTTCGATAGCAGGGCCATGTGGTCGTAGTCGAGCTTCTCGGCTGAATCCGTAGGCTTGTGATAGTCGGGGAACTCGAGCGAAGAGGCTACGGTGTGGGCGGGAACTCCGGCCTGGGCGAGGAAGAGATTGTCGCTGCGGCCGAAGAACTCGTCGGGTCCGGCGTAGATTTCGACTCCGAGGGGTTGGGCGGCTTCGGTGAGAATTTTGCCGACGTCGGAATAGCCCCAGCCGGTTACGAGGGCCCGGTTTTTGCCGGAACCGCCCTCGCCGTCGTAGCGGCCGGTCTGCTCGAGGTTGATCATGGCCAGCGTCTTCTCGATGGCGCAGACGGGGAATTGTCGATAGAAACGCGAGCCGAGTCCGCCCACCTCTTCTCCTGTCCAGGCCGCGAAGACGATGGAGCGTTTTGGCTTTTCCTTGCTGGTGGTGAGGAGCCTGGCTACCGCGAGCATGGTGGCTACGCCGCTGGCGTCGTCGTTAGCTCCGTTGAGGATTCGGTCTGTGCCGGATGACGCCTCGCCGAGGTGGTCGTAATGGGCGCTGACCAGGATGCAGGTGTCGCGAAGCTGCGGGTCGGAGCCGGGCAGGATGCCGATCACGTTCCTTAGGTTGAACTCGCGGTCCTGGGCTTCGACGCTTCCGGTCACTTTCGCGTCGGCCACAGGGCCCACTGGCAGGGCGGCGACCCACTTGCTGAAAGCTTCGTCGCCGGTGAGGAGCATTCCTGTTGGGGATCGGGTGCCCTCGGCCTGCAGGGTGGCAAATCCGTGTCGATATCGAGGGGCAGTGGTTCCTTTTGCATCTAATACGGATGGCATCTTTGCGAACATGCCGGCGTCGCTGGGCGAGGCGACTATGGTCAGCGCGGCGGTACTGGGGATGCCTCGGCCGAGGAACGCGGTGGCGATGAGGACCTTGCCCTTGACGTCGTCGGGTTTGAGCTGACGGGCGGACTGGCGGTCGACCTTGATGATTCCGGCGCCGCTTAGGGTGACAGGGCGGGCGGCCAGGGCTCGGACGGACTCACCGGCGAGGGTAAGTTTCGTCGAGCCCGCTTCGAAGGTGAGGTCGGTCTTTTTGAGGACTGACGCCTCGGCGGGCACTTTCTGGAAGTAGCCGGCTGAGGTTCCGGGCTGCAGGCCGAGGTGCCACATGCGCTGGGCGATGTAGTCGGCCGCCTGCTCGAGTTCCGGAGTGCCGAGGCCGCGGCCTTTGAGCTTGTCGGATGCCAGGTAGCCGACGTCTTTTTTTAGGCGGCGGGCGCCGGGTTCAGCAGCGGAGAGCGTGGCGGCGGCGAGGCAGAGGAGCGCGAGTAAGCGGCGGGGCGTCACGCGTTTACGATAGCGCATGAGAAAATCGGGGTTAGGCAACTTCCTTACATGATTCAGCTATCCGGTGCCGGCAAGCGGTTCGGCCCTAAAGTTTTGTTTGAAGGTCTGGACTGGCTTGTCACGCCCAAAGACCGCGTGGGTATTGTTGGCGGAAACGGCACGGGCAAGTCGACGCTGCTGAAGGTGATTGGGGGGATGGAGCAGCTGGATTACGGCTCGATCAACCTGATGAAGGGTCTGACGACGGGGTATCTGCCGCAGGACGGCTTGTCGCTGTCGGGGCGGACGGTGTTTGCCGAGTGCATGACGGTGTTCGAGAACCTGCATGAGATGGAGCGGGAGCTGGAGCAGCTGATGCACCGGATGGCCGATCTGGATCCGGAGTCGGAGGAGTATGGCGTGGTGACCGACCGTTTCCACCGGCTGGATTCGGAGTTTCGGACGCGCGACGGGTATGCGCTGGATGCGCAGGTGGGGACCGTTTTGAACGGGCTCGGGTTCCCGAAGGAAGACTGGGATCGACGGACGGAGGAGTTTTCGGGCGGCTGGCAGATGCGGATCGCGCTGGCGAAGCTGCTTCTGCAAAAGCCGGATATTCTGCTGCTGGATGAGCCGACGAACCACCTGGATCTGGAGGCTCGGAACTGGCTGGAGAATTATCTGACGAGTTATCCGAATGCCTTTATTCTAATTTCGCACGATCGGTATTTTCTGGATACTACGGTGAATCGGATTCTCGAGGTTTGGAATAGACGGGCTTATTTCTATAGCGGGAATTACGAGAAATACCTGCAGCAGAAGGAAGAACGGAAGATCCAGCTGGAGGCGGCTTACAAGAATCAGCGGGAACAGATTGAGCATCTGGAGTCGTTTATTAACCGGTTCCGGGCTCAGGCTACGAAGGCGAAGCAGGTGCAGAGCCGGATTAAGGAACTGGAGAAGATTGAGCGGATTGAGTTGCCGCCTGAGGAGTCGACGATCCGGTTCAGTTTTCCGCAGCCGAAGCCGAGCGGGCGGGTGGTGGCGGAGTTCTCGCGAGTGCACAAGCACTACGGCGAGAAGCAGGTTTTGCGCGATGTCAATTTCAATATTGAGCGCGGCGACCGGATTGCACTGGTCGGCGTAAATGGCGCGGGCAAGTCGACGCTGATCAAGCTTCTGGCGGGGACGGAGCCGCTGACGTCGGGTGAGTACAAGCTGGGGCACAACGTCGACGTCGACTATTTTGCCCAGGATCAGTATAAGGAGCTGGACCCGGATGGTCAGATGCTGAGCGATCTGGGGCGGACGGCGCGGGGGAAGACGGAGACCGAGTTACGGAGCTTGCTCGGGTGTTTTCTGTTTTCCGAAGACGACGTGTTCAAGCGGATCGGGGTGCTGTCGGGCGGAGAGCGGAATCGGTATGCGCTGGCGAAGATGCTGCTGAGCCCGTCGAATTTCCTGCTGCTGGACGAACCTACGAATCACCTGGATATGCGGGCCAAGGACGTTCTGCTGCATGCGCTGGCGGATTTCACGGGAACTGTCGTATTTGTTTCGCACGACCGGTACTTTATTGACAAATTAGCCACGCGGGTGTTCGAGATTGGGGGCGGGGACGTCGAAGTATTTCCGGGGAATTACGAGGATTATTTGTGGCGGAAGTCGGGAAAGCCGGTGGATTTGGATTTGGCGGCTGCTGCTGGCCCGGCTGCGGCCGCGGTGGTTCCGGTGAACGGGTCGGGAGGGGACAAGGGTGCCCCGGCGAAGCGGTTGAATCCGATGAAGATGGAGAAGCTGAAGCAACGGTGCTCGGCTCTGGAGTCGGAGATTGAGGCGCTGGAGGGGGAGATTGCGGAGACGGAACTGCAGCTGGGAAATTTCCGGAGTTCGGAGGAATCGCTGCGGGTTTCCGGCGAGCTGGACGGGAAGCGGACCCGGCTGACGGAACTGATGGAGGAGTGGGAGGAACTGACGGCGGAGATCGAGTAAACTAGGCAAAGAAACGGCGAACAGCAAGTGCTCGACTCTCAGGAACAACTGGCGGCATTACGGAAGCGGATCGCGCGGATTGACCGGAAATATGCCGAGGCTCCGGTGTCGAAGCCGTCTGCGCTGCCGCATCCGGGTGAGTTTCGGCCCGCGAAGTATTTTGCCGAGGAGTATCTCCCGGGCGAGGAAGTGCGGACGCCGCTGGGGGTGCACTACGAGTCGGAGCGGCTGTGGGAATCGCACCGGCGGCACGGGAGTCTGGATATTTCGGCGCTCGGGGAACTGCCGCTGGATTTGCTGGATGCGATTTCCGATGGCGCGATCCCGAAATCGGAGCCTGGGAAGTGGGCGTTTCTCGACACGGAGACCACGGGGCTGGCGGGTGGCGCGGGGACTTACGCGTTTCTGATCGGGGTGGGTCGGATTACTCCCGAGGGCTTCCACCTGCGGCAGTTTTTCATGCGGGAGCAGGCGGAAGAAGCTAGTTTGTTGCACCGGCTGTCGGAGTATCTGGCTGAGTTCGACGTGTTAGTCACTTACAACGGCCGCACTTACGATCAGCCGTTACTTGAGACTCGTTACCGGATGAAGCGGGCTCGGCCTCCGTTTGCTTCTTTGGAGCATTTGGACCTGCTTTATGGGGCTCGGCGGCTTTGGAAGTTGCGGTTCGACAGTTGCAGGCTGGTGGAGCTGGAGAATCAGATACTCGGGGTGGAGCGCGAGGGCGACTTACCTGGGGAGATGATTCCTTATGTCTACTTTGATTATCTGCGAACTCGGGAAGTGTGGCGGGTGGTTCCGATTCTGCATCACAATGCGCTCGACATTTTGACGCTGGCTTGTCTTACGGCGATTGTGCCGTGGGCGTTTCGGGATCCGCTGAGCGCTCCGATTCATCATGGGGCGGAGATGATCGGGCTGGGCCGGTGGCTGGCGGCGGCGGGTCAGCTGGAGAAGGCGCTGGTGCTGTACCGGCGGGGGCTCGGGAAGCGGATTCCGGATTCGCTGATGTTTCGGACGCTTTGGGATATTGGGCGGCTGGAGAAGAAGCTGGGGCGGTCGGATGCCGCGGTGGCGGCGTTTACGGATTTGGCTGGGTGCCGGAATGCTTACCGGTGTCAGGCTCTGGAGGAGCTGGCTAAGCATTACGAGCACGGTTTGCGGGATTACGCGATGGCTTTGGAGGTTACGTTATCGGCGCTGGCGCTGGGGGAGACGGTGGAGCTGCGGCATCGGCGGGGACGGCTGGAGAAGCGGGTGGCTCGGGGTGGGGCTCGGAACGGGCGGCTGCTTTAGGGGGTTTTGGCGGACCTGGGCGTCCGCCGCAGCCGTGGGCGGCTGCCCCCTTTGGCTTCCGGCTTTCTCCAGAGTCAGGTGGGTGGTCTGGCTGGTGGGTGGTCCAGAGCAGTGGGTGGTCCAGAGTTAGGGGCAGTTCTGGAGTAGGGTGGCTATGTCTTTCGATTCGCGGTTTTGGGATTCGGCTACCGCGGCGTAGGTGATGTGACCTTCCCAGGTGTTGACGCCCTCGCGGATCGCGGCGTTGGTGCGGATGGCGTTCGGGATGCCCTTTGCGAGCTGCATGAGGTAGGGGAACGTCGCGTTGGTCAGACCGAACGTCGAGGTGTGCGGGACCGCGGCGGGCATGTTCGAGACACAGTAGTGGAGCACGTCGTCGACGTAATACGTTGGGTCGGTGTGCGTGGTGGCGTGCGAGGTTTCAAAACAACCGCCCTGATCGATCGCCACGTCGACTACTACCGCTCCCTTTTTCATCATTCGAATCATTTCGCGACGCACGATTTTGGGAGCTGAGGCACCGGGGATTAGCACTGCACCGATCACCAGGTCGGCTAACCGCAGGCTTTCGCGCACGGTCCAGACGTTCGAGGCGAGGGTGACGATCCGACTGCTGTAGATGTCGTCGAGCTGACGGAGACGGTCGAGGTTCTTGTCGATGATCGTGACGTGGGCTCCGAGGCCGACGGCCATTTTCGCGGCGTTGTGGCCGACTACGCCGCCACCAATGATGACCACGTTAGCTGGCGCTACACCGGGAATGCCGCCGAGCAGAATGCCGCGGCCGCCGTTGGGCGCCTCGAGGTACTGGGCTCCGACCTGCACGGACATGCGTCCGGCCACCTCGCTCATCGGCGTCAGCAGGGGCAGCGAGCCGTCGGCTTCGCGGATGGTCTCGTAGGCGATGGAGTTGACCTGGGCGTCGAGGAGCTTCTGGGTGAGTTCGGGGAGTGGCGCGAGGTGCAGGTAAGTGAAGAGGGACAGTCCGGGCCGGAGGAATTCGTACTCCGAGGGCTGTGGCTCTTTGACCTTGACGACGAGGTCGGCTCTATTCCAGACGCTGGCTGCGTCGGGGGCGATTTCGGCGCCGAACTCTTCATAGTCCTGGTCGGTCAGGCCGCTGCCGATTCCCGCGTTGCTCTGGACGATGACGGTGTGTCCGGCTGCAACCAGAGGCTCAACGGCGCTGGGGACAAGGCCGACACGCGATTCGTGATCCTTGACTTCTTTGGGTACACCAATGGTCATGGCTGTTGGGAACCTGCTGTCTCGCCGGGTTTGGCGAGGAATTGCTGAGACGGTGGTGGGGGTAACTGGAGCGCGGTGCGCTTCGGGCCCAGACCGAGGGCTATCAGGGAGAGGGCTCCGAGCTTGCCGTCGACCTGGAGATTCTGGTCGGACTGGAATCGGCGGAGCGCGTCGACCCAGCCTGGTCCCCAAACGCCGTCGGCGGGTGCCGCGGAATAGCCTTTGGTGGAGAGCGCCTGCTGGATTTCGGTGTAGCGTTCTCTGGAGGGCGACGCCTGGCGGGGCGGCGGGGCGGGCGTTCGGCGCCGGTTGGCTGCCGAAGTACTTGCCCTGCCCTTGCCTTTTCTGGCTGACGCCGAGCCCTTTCTGGCTGACGCCGAGCCTTTTTTGGTCGACACCGGGGCTTTTTTAGAGGCTGTCGCGGTCGACTTCCTGGTCGGGGCCGCTTTCTTTTTGGTGGTGGCGGGCGCTGCGGCAAAGGCTGCGATCACATAGGTGAGCAGGAGCGCGAAAAGGGCCGGCCAACGATTCTTGTTTGTAATCAACATCCTTATTGTAACCGGACCGGAAACTAACGCGGCAGGGTACCGGCGAGGTAAGTTCCCAGGTACGATGTGGGTCGCTGCTGGGCTCCCGCGCCAGTGCCTGGGCGCGGCGTCGGGACCGGTGCGGGCCGCATGATGCGGAAGGCGACGGCGTCACCGGGCTTCAGCTTCGACTGCAAATTGCGGACATCCTCAATGGAGGCGACGGTCTGGCGGTTGACTGAGACGATGATGTCCCGTTCCTGGAGGCCGATGTCGTCGGCGAAAGAGCCTTCGTCGACAGTAGTGACGACAACGCCTTTGTCGACGCCGGCCGCTTCGCGCTCCGACTCACTGGTGGGGCGGATGCGGACGCCGAATTTCGCGTTGGTCACGGAG
>JAWXCM010000037.1:0-45433 GCA_034408745.1 Bryobacteraceae bacterium | reverse complement strand
GGGGATGTCTCCCTAAACCGCCCAAACACCACCCCTCCCCCGGTGATACGCTTGGTTCAATTCGCGGACCATGCCACCTCATCCCGAGCCCGCCCGGGCCGCTTTGTCATGGCTGGCGGCATTGACTCTCGCCTTCCCAGCCGCCGCCCAGATCTGGCCGGCGAACCTCACAGCCGAACCAGCCGGCGAAGCCACTCACCAGAGCGCGACCTACGCCTCGTCCTCCTCACTCCGCCTCCACTGGACCGCGCCCCCCGACACCGCCGTCGATCACTATGGCGAAGCATTTCCGGGAAATCACCCGACTCGGGTTCGCCATGTGTTTACAATTCTAAAAATAGTTCGACATTATCTCCGAGTTCACTCGTCTCGGCGGTTCCGTCTCCGACGAGGTCGGCGGCTGGCAACTCAGTTTCTTGTCCGCTGATCGCCCAGAAATTTGAGTTCGTCGCCAACGCAGCCGCACAGGCCGAGATCCGCATTGGATTCGACGAGAGTGACGGATACTGGTCGTACATCGGCAACAGAAACTGGATACGGCGCGTTGTGCCGTTAAGCCACAGCTTTCGGATTTCGAACGCTGCACGAGTGTATATACCCCGTTCAAGACGCTCCGTGGATTCACGTGCCGCCTTAGATCCCTGAGCAAGATACGATCGAAACAAACCCTCGGAAGTCGACTCGCGCCTTCCTGCGGATCATGGATAATTGACGGTGTTTTGGCCATTTACCGACTCTCCTTGCTATGCGGTGGGCTGGGAGAATCCTGGCCACTGCCTGGAAAAGCGCAACTATTTTCCGAAAGGGGACAGGAAATTCGGCTGACGTCTCGAAATGTCCACACCAGCTTCCGTTGTTTTGGTAGACTGCCGGAGACACACATGAATCCAGAAAACTCCCAGCAGGGCGACCTGACGGTTCTTCTCAGGCGGTGTGCGCAGGGTGACGCAGACGCGGAGCGTGCCGTATTTGAGGCAACGTACACCGAGCTGAAAAAACTCGCCAGGGCGGTGTTCGCCGGCGAAACCAAAGACCGCACGCTGCAGCCTTCGGTGTTGCTTCACGAGGCGTTTCTCCGCATGCCCCGCGCCGGCGAAGTCGACTGGCAGAGTCGGAATCACTTCTTCGCAATCGCGGCCCGCGCCATGAAACGTACGCTCATTGACCACGCGCGCCAGAAAGCCGCTGCAAGACGGGGCGGCCAGTTGCAGCGCGTCGACCTCGATTCCACGATCGACCAAATCAGTGACAATCCTGAACTCGTGATTATGATCGGGGATGCGCTCGACGAGTTTGCCAAACACGACCCGAAACGCGCCCCTGTCGTCGAGCTGCGTTTCTTCGGCGGTCTCAGCGTCCGCGAGACCGCCGACGTCCTCGGTGTAGATGAAAAGACAGTCGACCGTTACTGGAGCACCGCAAAGATCTGGTTGCACCGGTACATCAGCGAGCCCCAAAAACAGTCCGCAACCCAGGAGTCCTGAAGCGTGCCATCTTACACAATCGCATTTCGAAACACGATTAATGAAGATTTGATTCGAGGATTTACCCGCAACATGTTGCGCCCTCTGGATTTTCCGGAAAGCGCCGCAACACCGCCTCTGCCGGGGTCGGAGAGCTTTGTCCTCTTACCCGAAATTGGCGCTGCGTTGGCGGATATCGCGGATCCCGACATCGTCACCGCGTTGCGGGCACACCCCTCGGTGCTGGTCGTCGCGCCCGTCGTTCCGCTCCGCCTGCCCAGGACCGCGGATACACTCAGGGACGCTCTGCCTGATGAGTCCAACGGCTACTCGTGGAATTTGACAGCCCTCGGCATTCCCGAGGCACATGCAGCGGGTCTGGATGGGACGGGAGTTCGCGTCGCCCTTCTCGATGATGGATTGAACGGATTGCACCCCGATTTTGCGCAACGGCAACGACAGATCGCCTTCGCGCCACCATTCAACGGCGACTCGACGTCCAACACCGATGTGGCATTCCATGGGACTGAGGTAGGCGGCGTTATCTTTGGACCGCCAGCGCCTGTCGAGGGGCCCCGGTATGGCATCGCTCCCGGCTGCAGCCTCTATGTAGCACGCATCGCGTCAGGAAGCAGAGGAGGCTCAGACACCCTGCTCGCCGGTATCAACTGGGCCATTTCCAACCGCTGCCGCGTAATCAATATGAGTTGTGAACTGGCTCTGACACCCGAGACAGCAAGTCAGGTGGCCCTCCAGTTTGCGGGCGTTCAGCGCAAGGCCAGCCAGGGAGATGTCCTTCTGGTAGGGGCCGCTGGGAATGACGCTCAGGACCAGGACACAGGAATCGGTCTGCCGGCGGCACTGCCGCGATGCTTCTGCGTTGCCGCGACTACCGCGAGCCTCGTGCCTCACCCCCGCTCCAAAAACGCGGTTTCTGCCGTTGGCGGCGAAATCAACCTCAGCGCCCCCGGCGAGGGCGTATACACATCCACCAGTCTGCCCGCCAGCGGCGCGACAGCGCGCTACAGGCGCGCCGGCTTGACCAGCATCGCTGCCCCCCAGGTTACCGGAATCGCAGTTCTCCTTCTCGGGCAGCGCCAACGGAGCCTCGCGCAATTGTGGGCGGATCTGGAAGGCCATGCCCGAACCCTGGACCGTTGCGCTGTCGGCCAGTGCGGGTTCGGGCTGGCTCACATCTGACCAGCGGTCTTACTCACCCCGACAATGGGCAATCGCCTGACCGATCATCTGCAACACCGCAAACGCCTTCGGGTTTTCTTTGTTGAGCGCTGTCTGGTCGTGGAAGATGGCCAGACTGGCAGGCCCTTTCCCGCTGCCGGGCACCACTTCTCCGTGCGCAAGGATTTCGCAGGTCCGCGGCTCAGCGGTCGGGTTCCCATGATCGTCTACTTCGATCAGCTTCGTGCCGCAGTAGAAGCACGAACCAGCGAAGTAGAGGCTGGGGTCGAACCCGGGAGCATTCGAGGTCACCAACTCATACCTCGCCACACCATAGTGTTTCTTTCCGATAACAGTCCTTGGCGCATACCCGCACATGTCGCCGGTTTTATCGATCTTGAAGAACACGGCGCGCATTTGCGGCTCTCCTGTCGGATTCCCGTCAGCGCCGAACTCCGTTACCGCAACAAGGTTTTCCGGGAACGGATCGCAGTCAATTGGCATTCTGTTTCTCCTGAAATCTGTGATGATTTTAAAAAGGTCGATCCAGATTAATGGAAATCCTTTCGGATTGCAACCAGGTTCTGCAGATCAAATGGCGTCGGACCGGCGCGCCCGGCGAGGACGCGGTCGCCTCCCTCCTGGCGTACGCCGGCATACGCGTCTCCGACGAGTCCGGCCCGCTCCTGGTCACCGTCGCCGACTGTCTCGATCCGCTGCTGAACCAGATCGCACTCTCCGTTTCCTTACAGCCCTGGTGGATCCTTCGACCCGGCGTTCTTCCGGCCTGGATCGGCCCCATGTTTCGACCCGGAGACTCCGTCTGCTGGCCCTGCCTCGCTCACTGCCTCAGAACCCGGCAGCCGGTCGACAAGGCGCCTCACACAGGAACCTGGCCACCCGCCGCTGCAATCGCACCCCTGCTGCGACAGTTCGCCGCCAGGTCCGTCGAAAGCGGAGTCGTTTTTTCATTTCGCGATTCCGGCGATGAAGGAATCGCCGCGCCAGTGCCCCGCAGGGAACATTGTGACTGCACGCCGCGCGTCGGTCTGCCACTCGATGAGTGGGCTAACAATGTGACCGGCCTGCTGGCCAACCCCCAGGCCGGTCAGGACGAGTTCGGTTTCTGGCACTGCGCCGCACGCCACGTCTTTCCGGTACCGCGCGGACAGAGCCGGAGCCCTCTGCCGCCCGGCAGCGCCTTTGGCTCTGCGCAGGACTTGATGGCGGCCCACCGCTCGTGTATCGGAGAGGCCATCGAACGCTATTCGTCCGCCCGGAGCGACAGCGCAGCCATTTTTCGAAGCCGCGCCTCCGACTTGCCAGGCGCCATCGATCTGGCGTCCCTCCACATCATCCCGGATTCGAATGCCTTCGATCCTGCGAAGGCCATCTCCTGGACTCCCGCACAGAGCCTGAGTTCGGGGGAACAGGGTTGGATTCCGGCGTGCGTGGCCTGGCTGGGCTACGCCGCCGAGGAGGAGACTCCGTGGGCCGTCAGCGGCACCAACGGTTGCGCCGCTGGTCCCACCTCAGGAGACGCCCTCCGCTCGGCGCTTCTGGAACTCATCGAACGTGACGCGCTTGCGATCTGGTGGTATAACCGCCTGGCACGGCCGTCCATTCCCCTGGAAATGGTCGATCGGAATAGCGGCATGGAAGAAGCGGTTGCCGGCCTTCGCCGCGCCGGGCGCCTGCCAGTTCTGTTGGACCTCACTACCGATCTCGGCATCCCTGTTTACGCGGCCATCGCACCGCTCCGGGACGGTTCCAGCCCGGTACTCGGCTGTGGAGCGGATACAGACCCGGCCGCCGCGGCGCGAAAAGCCTTCCGTGAAATGATGCAGTGCCTGTACTGGTCCACACGAGGACTCGCCCCGGCCCTCCGGACGTGGCTGCACCACGCCGACGCCACGCAAGAGAAATGGCTCCGGCCGGCCGGCTCTCTTACGCCACGCCCATTCGCTGCCGGGAACTCGGTCAGCGCCTGCATCGGTGCATTGGAGGCACGTGGTGTAGAAGCGTGGAAGCTCGATTTGACGCGACGCGACATCGGTATCCCGGTTTGGCGCGTCGTTGCGCCAGGATTACGCTCTCAGCTGCCAGTATTCTCCCCTGGCCGTCTCTTTACGGTTCCCGTCCTGATGGGCTGGTCTGCTTCCCCATGTGCCCCGGCCGATCTCAACCCGGTGGCTTGTCCCCTGTGATCCGCAGGCCCATTCGCGCCACGAACGCCTGAAAATCGGGACGAGGCCGGAGCGCTTTCAGCAGAGGATGAAACCACGCTGACAGCACCGACGAACTCCCATCATCAAGCGCTCGGTTCAGCCCGGCGACCGCATCCTCGGGACGCCCGTCAGCGGTGCGAACCGCAGCCAGGGTTAAGGGATCCTGCGGGTGTTGCGCGGCAAGCCTCTCCAGTTGTGCCGCCGCAAGCCGCGATTCGGGCCTTCGGCCTCGAAGACCCTCCAGAATCGCTCTCGGAGCCAGTAAACTGGCGATATCTGCTTTCAAAACTGCGGCTTCTCTGAGTGATTCCTCCGCCTCCTGATACCGTCCGGTCGCCATCAGCGCCCACGCGAGTGTGATGCGGGAGCGCTCCTGCTGCGGTTGTACACGAACCAGCTCTCTCGCCTGCGCAAGAAACTCCTCGTTCCTGCCAGCCCTGTAGTACTCCGTCGCAAGCTGATGGTTGAGAAACAGAAACTGAGGGCCCGCATCGAGCGCGATCTTCAGGTGAGCAATCGCCTCACCATGCCTGCCGGTACGGCCGAGGTGCGTGGCATACCAAAAGTGCAGCTTCGGATCCCGCGGTTGCAGCCGCAATGCTTTCTCAAACCAGGGATCCGCGGCAAGCCAGGTCTTCACGTCGGTGGAGTTGATGTAGCCCATTACTCCCAGACCTCTGGGGTTGTCAGGATTCAGCAAAAGGGCACGCCGTGCCGACTCCCGGGCCGGAGTAAGGCCGTCTCGCGCCGAGAGCCAGCCCCAGTTCGACAGGCCCGCCAGCGCCTCGGCAAGACCTACCCAGGCGCGTCCGCATTCAGAGCGCTTCCGCAACACCCCCCGAAACTCAGTCACCGCTTGCTCAAACTCGTACCGGCCTCTGCGCGCCAGAAAATCTTCTCCCAGTGCCAGACTCCGTTCGATCTCAGGATCCGCGACCTCAGTCGTCAGCCGGGCGGTCTCCGGTATCAGACTCGCTAACGCCACTTTGAAGGGCAGCGCAACGGTCAACCAGCTGCGCCTCGTCGGTGCCAGCCCGGCGAGCATCGCCCTTAGCACTGCTACCGAAAGTGGTCGCTGCTCCCTGTCCCCAGACAGACACGCCGCCACCGTGTCATCCCAGGATCGGCTTATCTCGGGGACCAGCGCCCTGACGCGGGGAGCCTTGCCGTGAAGACGCTTCGCAATCACATCCCGAACGCCATCGCCCTCAAACGGCATGCGTCCGGACACCAGCCGGAACAACACAACTCCCACTGCATGGATGTCGGCGCGTTCGTCAATAGGCTCACCCCGAATCTGCTCCGGGGGCATGTAGGACGGCGTCCCGGCAATTACACCTTCATCCCGAACCGCAAGAGTCTGGTCAGGTGCCGGACCGATACGACGCGCGAGGCCGAAATCGGCCAGCACCGCTTCGGTCTCCCCGCCGTCGCGGACCGCGTACATGATATTGGAAAGCTTGATGTCACCGTGGATTATGCCAGCACGGTGAACGGCCTCCAGTCCAGTTATCACCTGGCCGGCAATGGTGCGGGCAGCCCCTTCGTCAATCGCTGCGCCGCCAGCCAGCTTTTCCTCCAGCGTCTCACCCTTCAGCAACTCCATGGTTACGAACAGCAGAGGAGTCCCATCCCTCCAGGTCCCGTTAAAAAGGTCGCGCATGCTACAGACGTTGCGATGGGAAATCTTGCGGCTGTACTTCAGTTCCCGCCGAAAACGATTCATCAGATCCGGATTTAAACAGAACTCGGGCCGAATGACCTTCAGAGCCAGGTGGTCCTGGACCTCATGATCAAAGGCCTCGAAAACGTGGCCCATTGCCCCGCTGCCGAGCGGCGCAACCAGTTCGAACCGTCCCGCCAACCTTACTCCCGGCGTCAGTTCCGTGCTTCGCTGATCCACCATGCCGAGCAAACACTCTGCGGGTGCCTCAAGGAAATCTTCCCCGGCGTCTGCTGCGTCCAGGTACTCTCGCGCCTTGCGAACCGCTTCGCTGTCGCCGTGGAGCGCCTGGCTAAGCACGTTGCTCCACTCCGCAGGAGGTACGCTCAGCGCAGCTCCGACCGCGGAAGCGATTCTATTCCAGGACCCGTCCGGCATTGTCGTTCAGTTTCGCAGAAATGAGCTCTCAGCGAAACACTGCCAGCCAGGCTTTCGTCCCAGGCGCGTCAGGCGGACACATCATGTGTGAATTCGACCGGACAACTCACATACTAACGACAACAAACCTGAATCTGACCCCTTGACAGGCAGGAAAATCGGAGCCATACTCGACTCGCTGGCAGTAGATTTAACGCAGCGTTTCAGACAGGCGCCGCTGAGAATCAGGGCCTTCGGGTCTTGTGGTTTCAGTCGCCTTATTTCCAGGAGGTGCAGTGGATCCTGACCAGAAAAGGGGCGGCGATTAACTCAGTCGTCTTACCTCGCCTGTACGGGAGGGGGGCCAGATGATAGCGGCAGATCCTAGATGCCATTCCTTTTGGCAGCCGCATGTGCGCGTATCACCGCGCGGCCTTATCCGAAGCGAATCTGAGCCGAATCTACCGCCCCTGACATACTGAACCGTCAGCAGTCTCCCGGCGTACGACACTCCCCGTGCCGCACCCGGCCAAACTCACAGAGTTACAACGAGCACCCAAAAAGCTTCCCATCCGTTCCCCTCGAGATACTCCCGCTCTGCAGACAGCATGCTCCGCACACCCACGCTGCGACCCCATGCGGTAGCGCCTCAGCCTCACGCCCGCGTTCTCGAGCGCCGCAACCGACGCGCACACATCGGCAAGTGTTGTGTAATCGAGTTACGAAGAGATCGCATCGCGTACCTGCCGCATCACCATGTATGTGCCACACTCTTGTTCGTCGACCCACTCATCGCACTTGCGGCGCCAGTGGCCCGTCGATATAGCGCGCCACCATTCCCGAATCGTGACCTGGACCGGAGGGCTCGCCCGTACTCATCTGTCAACGCACACAGCGTACGAAGCGCGTACTTACACTTTTGCGAGAGGCTCTTCACACCAGTCCTCGTTCGATTCTGTGTCGAAATCGATACTGCACTGTAAAGTGGACTGAAGCGACCCGGTCGCGCAGAGGCTGCCGGCCAGGACTGTGCTGAAACTGCCTCGCCGCATTCGAATCCCTCAAGCCTCTACAGCCGCCATCGACGCCGCTCGTGGACTCCGGCCGGAGAAATCAGCACCCGCCGGTCGAAGCGGCACCCGCCCCGCCCGACTTCCCCAGAGAGAAATAATTCGAAACATTCTCCGAAAGCAGTCGCGAAAAGGACTTGTCTAAGTTCGACCGGATCGCGACGTAACACTCATCGCAGCCGTTCTGTCTGGTGAACTCTTCCACCATGCGACCCTGCTCCCCCAGCTCGTACTTACAGAACTGCATCGAGCACGGCTGCAGCTTTCCGTCCGCTGTCACCACCAGAAACCGCTGCCCCGCCTTACACCCCTTCATCCCGCCCGTCTCGAAGTATTCGCGTGTTGCAGCCAGGGTGCTCGGCGAACTGACAATGCGATTCGTACTGTCTCGCCGCATCTCCAGCCGCGTGAACTGCTCCCGAAGAACCCGCAGTTGCTCCGTCGATTCCAGAAACCACTCCCGGTTTCCCGTGCGTCTCGGCGAGTACGCGCTGTAGCAAATATTCACGCCCCACCGCTCCGCCTGATCGGCGGCTCCGTTAATCTCGCTCACGTTGGCCGACGTAATACACGTGTTCAGGACAATATCGTCAAACCCATGCGCGGCGCACCGCGGAATCACGTCGTTAATGTGGTCGTACAAGCCCGGATAACACCGGAAATCATCATGCCGGCGGTCGGGGAAATCCAGGCTGACCGAAAACTGATCCACCCCGGCCTCCCGCAGCTCCAGGTACCGGTCTTCCGTCATCAGTGCCCACGTCGACACCAGAATGATGTACGGCAGTCCCGTCGATTCTTTGATATTGCGAACAATTTCCGACAGGTCGTTGCGCATCAGCGGTTCCCCGCCAGATACCTGCACAACACACGGTCGAAGCACTTTCATGTAGCGGCGATAGTCCGCTGGTTTCAGATTGTGGGTTTCATCTCGCGGGCCACCATGATCGCAGTGCCGGCAATAGCAGACGCACGCGTCGGTGACTTCAAACGATACAACGATCGGACGCTCCGCGACCCAGTTCTGCGTTCCGCGGGAAATAATGCGGAGTGACGCACTTGGAGAGACTTTGCGCATGGGCCGAATTGTCGAAGTTCACGCCCATCATATCCCATACGCTCAGCCGTTTGCCGCCAGCCTACGCCCCCGTGTACCGCGCGTACACGTAATAAGCCCCGCAAAGCTCCCGCCCCGCGTCATCGAAGAACGTAGCCTGCAGCCGGTTCCGGCCCTCTGGCAAAGGCACCTGGAACACTACTTCCTTGTCCGCCGCACCCGACTTCTGCCGCACAATCCGCCCCGCTACACTCAACTCGGCACTCGCCACCGGCAGCGCCACCCCCGCCGGGTACCCACCCCACTCGCCCTTGTGCGCCGGCAGCTCAGCCCGCAGCGAGACATCCACGCCCTTCGGCCAGCGACGCAGCACAAACTCGTAAGGCCCGCCCCGGACCACGTTGATGTGCCACACTCCATTGCGAGGCAGCCCTGTGCGTATCTGCACACCCTGATCGAAGAACGAGTCCGCCCATTCCGTTGGCGACAGCATCACCGGGTTCTCCTCCGGAGCGCCAATGTACACCGGCTCAAACGAACTCAGCCTGGGCTGTACCTGCGCCCACCACGCATCGTAATGCGCACGAAGCCGCTCAGCCAGAGCCGGATTCTTCTCGATGACGTTGTCCTTCTGCGCCGGGTCCTTCGCGATGTCGTACAACTCGCTCAGCGACACCAGCCGCCATTTCTTCCAGAGCACCACTGCGTCGCCATACTCCGGACACCCCACGTTCATCCGCCCAAACTGAATCACCACATTCCGGTCCGGCAGGACCCTCGCCACGCCACGGAGCAGCGGAGCCAGGCTAATCCCGTTCAACCCCGTTGCCGGACCGGCCAGGCCGCAAAGTTCCGAAAGCGTAGGCAGAATATCCTGCACCGTCGTCAACTCATCGATATCCCGGGGCTCGGCCAGCTTCTTCCCGGGCCACCGCAGGAACAGAGGCGTGCGGTGTCCGCCCTCCCACAGCGCCGTCTTCTGACCACGCATCCCGGCATTGTAGAAAGTGAATCCCGCGGTCGCACCGTTGTCGGTCAAAAACACCACGATAGTGTTCTCGCGCAGCCCCGCCTCCGTCAGCGACGCCTCTAATTTGCCGATATTCTCATCGATATTGGCAATCATTCCGAAGAAACTCGCCAGCGCCGGTGCTAAATGCCTGTACGGTTCTTTGTATTTGTCCGGTACAAACAGCGGACCATGCGGTGCATTCGTTGGAATATAGGCAAAGAACGGCTTGTCTCCCGAGGCACGGATCCATCGCGTCGCCTCGTCGAAAAACACATCGGTGCAGTAGCCCTTGTAGGGTGCCCGCTTCCCATTGTGCATGTACGTGTCGTCCTGGTAGTCGTTGTTCCACGCATCGGGCGCCGACCCGATGTGCGACGACGGAAACCCCACCGCCTCCTGAAATCCCCGGTCCTCCGGACGGTACGGAAACGTATCCCCAAGGTGCCACTTGCCGAAGATCCCCGTCCGATAACCGCCCGCCGCGAACAGGTTCGCCATCGTCGGAATACCTCGACGCAGCATCGCCCGCCCGCTCGACACATTCATCGCGCCGTTCGCCAGCGCATCCCGTCCCGTCATCAGCTGACTCCGCGTCGGCGTGCACATCGGTGTCACATGGAAGTCGGTAAAACGCACGCTCTCCGAACGCAGTCTGTCCAGGTTCGGAGTCTTCAGCGCCGGGTTGCCGTGGGCGGAAAGATCCCCATAGCCCTGGTCATCCGTCATGATCAGAATCACGTTGGGACGCCCGGCGGCAGAAGGAGCCTGAGCAAAACTCAGCGGCGTGGTCGCAGCAGCAGAAGCAGCCAGGAATTGACGTCGGTTCATGTGCGCTTTGTAGTGTATCCCTGAACCGGCACAGTGAGGGAAACCACCGTCGCTTCAGGAAGAGACCATGGGAGCGGCAGACACCAGAGAAAGCACCGAAAGCACCTCGGAAGAGTCGCCAACCAGAAACTCAGCAGCCGACTCCCGCGGACTCCCAACCGCAATCGTCACCGCTCCGCAGCAACCCCGAAACATAGCCTCATCCGTCCGATCATCCCCAATGCAGAGGACGACCCCAGGCCCAAGCTGAGACCGCACCCAGTTCACAGCAGATCCCTTGTCCCACCCCACGCGGGGATAAATCTCCAGCGCCCGCTTCCCGGCTCGAAGCCCGAATTCACGCCCGTAAACCCCGACAAAACGCCGCACCGCCCGAGTCAGTTCCCGGCGCTCCCCATCCGGCACATGCCGGTAATGGACCGTCGCCGTAAGCCCTTTGAACTCCACCAGCGCTCCACTCCATCGGGACGCCATCGCGCGAATCGACCCGCATACCTCGGCCAGCTTCGCCGAAGAAGCCACCGCGTCAGGATGCCGGAATGAGAGCCCGGGACCCTCCACCTCCAGACCATGATTCCCCGCCAAAATCGCAGGGACCGGCACCCGGCTTCGAAGGTCCGCGAGACTCCGTCCGCTGGCAATCATCAACGTGCAGCCAGGCTTCTCCGACAACCTGTACAGCACCTCCACCGCCTCACCCGTCAGGCTCGCCGAGCCCGGCTTGTCCACAATCGGCGTCAGCGTTCCGTCGAAATCCGTCGCCACCAGCAGATTCCCCGATTCGCACGCTTCATCGATTCTCCGGCGAAGCGCGTGACTAATCAAGCTGCGCCCACCCGCATCCGTTCTTCCGGAAATGAGCGCACCTCCGCCATTCTCGGATTCGTCACCACGCGATCCAGCGCCTGCAGAATCTTGCCCGCCCACCGGTAGATGTTGTGCCCCCGAACGGCCGACCGCATCTGCTGCATGCGCCGCCGCCGCTCACTCTCCGGCATAATCATCGCCGTCTCAATCGCCAAAGCAATTTCGTCCGGAGCAAACGGATTCACCAGCACCGCCGACGTCAACTCCCGCGCCGCCCCCGTAAACCGGCTGAGAATCAACACGCCATCATCGTCTGTCCGACTGGCCACAAACTCCTTCGCAACAAGGTTCATCCCGTCATGCAGCGAACTCACAATGCAGAAGTCCGCCATCTGGTGCAGCGCCATCAAAACCTCCTGGTCCACATGCCGGCGCACGAATCGAATCGGAGCCCATTCACCGTCGGACCACGCCGCGTTGATCTCATCCACTCTCCGGGTCACCTCCGCATCCAGGCTGTCATAATCCGGAATCCCCGTCCGGCTGGGTACGCCCACCTGCACAAACACCAGCCTCCCGCGAAGGTCCGGCCGCTGTGACAACAACGTATCCACCGCGTCCAGCCGCTCGAGTATCCCCTTTGTATAGTCGATTCGGTCGATGCCAATACCCAGTATTTCTGGCCGGCCACCCAGCAGTGACCGCCACTCCGCCTTGTGAGCCTGCACCCGCGCGCTGTCCGCGTCCTGGGCATGCCGGTCAAAGTCGATGCTGATCGGAAATGCACGAACCGACGTGACATGCCCGCCCCGCGTCACGCACCCATGCTCACTGTCTACCAGCGCTTCTACGCTCCGGTCTACCGTGTCCAGGAAATTCGAGCAATGATACGACACATGGAACCCCAGCAGGTCATTTCCCAGCATTCCGTCCAGCAATTCCTCTTTCCATGGAAAGGCCCGAAACGTCTCGCGGTTCGGCCATGGAATATGCCAGAATTGCGCGACAACAATCTTCGGATTACGCCGCTTTAGCAGGCGAGGCAGCAATGCGAAATGGAAATCCTGAATAAAGACGAACGCCGGTTCGTCACCCGCTTCCTCCAGCACAGCCTCGGCAAACAGTTCGTTGGCCGCCCGATAACAATCCCAGTTCGCCTGACTAAAATGAGGACGTTGAAACGCAATGTGGCAAAGCGGCCAGAGCCCCTCATTTGCGAGGCCGTAATAATACCCCCGCTCCACTTCTTCAGGCAGCCATACCCGGCGCAGCGTGTACGCCGGATTGCCCGGTGGCACCGCGATCCGGTCATGCCTGTCGACCACCTGCCGGTCCGCACTCCCGCTTCCATGCGCGATCCAAGTCCCGCCCGAGGCCCGCAGGATCGGATCGATGGCCGTGGCCAGCCCGCTCGCCGGCTGAAAACACTGCACCCCGCTGTCAGTATGCTTGTGGATGTAAGGTTCGCGATTGGAAACAGCAATGAACCGGAAGTGCTCCAGATGCTCTTCCACCATCTCGTGCAGGCGTTCCTTCGTCCAGATATTCATGCCTGCCCACCTCCGGGAACCTCGCAGAGCCCTTCGCTTCGTCCGTCGTTAAGCAGCGGTGCGGGTTCCGGTCCCGGAGCAATCTCACAGTTCTTCATCGGGTGCCTTTGCGTCGAGGCAAACATCTGATGCTCCACTTGATTCGTACTGATCGACATCGCCAGCCGGCGAGCCTCCGCAATACTACTCAGATTCCAGTTGTTCATTGCCGCAGGTTCCTCCCGACATCAAATCCAGCTACCACAGAATGGCGCGGATTGGGCCGCCAAACCATCCGGTAAAGGGGGGAACTTGCCATCTCGACCCGCCCCTCTCAGGGCACAGTGGCGGGAGTCACGTCGGAAGAGATAATCCGCTTCCGCACCGCATACAACACGATTTCCGCTGTACTGTGCAGATTCAACTTCTGCATCAGATTCATTCTGTGTGTTTCCACCGTGGAGACGCCGATTCCAAGTACCGCAGCCACTTCCTTATTCGCCTGCCCTTCCGCCAAAAGCTGCAATACTTCCTTTTCACGGTCAGTCAGTAGTTTGTAGGAATCGTCCAGCCCGCGCCGCCTCAGAAACCCGACATAATCCTCCAGCAGCATCTTCGCAATCGCCGGACTGAAATACGACTTCCCCTGAGCCACAGCATGCACCGCCGCCCGTACATCGTTCTCCGCCGTATCCTTCAGCAGGTACCCGCGAGCCCCCGCGGTCAGCGCCCGCAAAATGTACGTCTCATCCGTGTGCATGCTCAGGATCACCACCCGCGTCTTCGGGCTCACCTTCTGGATCTGCGCCGTAGCCTCTATCCCGTTCAGCTGCGGCATCCCGATGTCCACTATCGCGATGTCCGGCAGCAACTGCTCGGCAATCTGCACAGCCTCGCGACCGTTCGCCGCCTCCCCCACCACACAAAACTGATCGTCCTCCTCCAGTGCCGACCGGAGCCCCTTGCGCACAATACTGTGATCGTCCGCCAGCATGACCCGAACCTCAGCCATGCGTCACCGCCTCGCCCTCCGGCAGTTCCAGCGCGATGCGCGTCCCTTGTCCCGGCAGTGATTCCACCCGGAAATCTCCGCCCAGCTTGCGCACCCGCTCCTTAATCCCGATCAGCCCGAGCCCTTTGCCCGTATTGTGTTCCATCCCGATGCCATCGTCCTCTATGGTCACAGTCAGCATACCGACCCCGGTCTGCCCGAACCGTATCCTTACCTGATGAGCCCGCGCGTGCCGGGCGCAGTTGGTAAGCGCCTCCTGCACAATCCGGTACAGGTTCGTCCTGTGCCTCTCCGGCAGACTGTCAATGTCCGCCTCAATCTCCAGCGTCACCGCAATCTCGTGCCGCCGCTCAAAGTCCCGGGCCTGCCACTCCAGCGCAGCCCGCAGTCCCAGATCATCCAGCATGGACGGTCGCAAACCCATCGCAATGTCGCGAACCGACTGCAGCGTCTGCTCCAGGAGCGCGCGCGTCTGATCGATACGCGCATCGAACCCGGCCGGATTCGCCCGGTGTACCTTCTGCAGCGCCCGCAGATCCATCCGCAAGCCGGTCAGCATCTGCCCTACCTCATCGTGCAACTCCCGTGAGATGGACCGCCTCTCCTCCTCCTGCGCCTGCACCACCTGATGCGACAGCCGCCGCATCTCGTCTTCGGCAACCTCTGTTCGCAGTTGCTGCCCGTGCGCCCGGACCTCCAGTTTCCTGACGCGCAGAATACTCAGCGCCGCCACAAGGAATCCGAGCGCCACCGTTGCCCCCACCGTCCGTTCCAGAAATACCCGAAACTCGCCTTCACTGTTCCGCACCGCCTGTCTTTCTTCGTGGAACGTGGTGTCCATGAACGTCTGCACCTCGTCTGCGAGGGAGAGCACAGACTCGCGCCGCGGCATAATGTGCTGCCGCAGAAACCCATACGCAGCCGCCTGCTTGTCCTGAGGGCTCCAGTCGAAAACCGGGTCCAGACTCTCCCAGTACGACTGAATCTCACTCCGAAGCCGTCGCACCGCCGGTTGATTCTGCGCCCCCGCGGCGTTCTCCATACGTGAAAGGTGCGGCTCGGTCTGTTTGCGCAGCCGCAGCAACTCATCCCGAATCTCCCGTGCCCGCGACTGCGACGGATCCAGAAGATAATCCCGTACCAACACACTCGATACGTGAATACCGGACCGAACTTCATTCAGGCTGTTCCAGTTCAGTCGATACTCACGGTTAACAACCGACAAATTGGCATACAGATTGGCGGCTTTGTTCCACGTAACCACCCCGGAGGCGACCATCAAGACCAGCAGAATGCCGAAGCCTGCCACCAGCAGTGGCCAGCTGCCCAAAAACATCCTGTCGCTGATGAGAGGTCCGGTTCGGAACACGTCGGCAATTTCTCCTTGTTTTCAGCGTAGCCACACGGCTCCCAAAACGCACCTCCGGTAAACAGGGGAGTACCCTGCCGGATTAGCGGCAGCTCTCGAATTCCAAACCGGCAACTCTGCTTTCTGTTTCAATGGTTTACAGATACCATGACGACGATACATGACCATTCACGTCACGGCAGCGACAGCCCCTGCTGTGACGCAATCGCCGCGTTTTATCAGAAACACTGGCGCACTCACTACCCATCCCGCGCGTATGGTGATGGCGGACCGCTTCCTGCTGCATGACCTCCCCGCCGGTTCCCGCGTGCTCGATGTCTGCTGCGGCACAGGTGAGTTTCTCCTCGCGGACGCCCGTAACTTCCGACTGCCCGCAGTGTTCGACGGTGCCCTCTGCACCTTCGACAGCCTCAGCTATTTTCAGCAGACGGAAGACCTGGCAGGCGTGCTCCGCAACGTGCATGACATGCTCCGTCCTGGCGCCTCGTTTGTCTTCGACCTGAGCCCCGCATGGTCACAAAACCGAATGGCGACGAAACTGGGAGCGAACCGACGTAATCTTCACGGCCCGCTGCCGCGCTCCGGGCGAAGTTCTCGACGCACTGCGGAACGCCGGATTCTCCTCAGCCATCTGCCACTTCTCGAATCGGAGATGAAGAGCTGCCCCAGAACTTCGGTCCAGGCCGTGCCTGCTTTGTTGCCACACGGCAGCCTTAAGCGCAGCAGCCATTAAAGCGAGAAGTTGCACAACCTGCCATGATGTATACGCATGGCAGCGCGTCAGCACCTGCGCTGACAGGCGGATCGGAGGAAATGGATGAGCTTTTCGTGGTGGTCCTGGGTGCTGCTGGGGTTTGTTCTGCTCCTCGTCGAACTCGCCACACCAGGCGGATTCTACATTTTCTTCTTCGGAGGCGGGGCCATCGTGGTCGGCCTCCTCGCCGCACTCGGCATTGCAGGACCCTTGTGGGTTCAGTGCCTGCTGTTTGCCATCATTTCCTGTTTTGGATTATTAGTTTTGCGACGTCCGCTGCAGAACCGGTTCAGAGTCAAGCCGCATGACGTCGATTCCATCGTGGGTGAAACGGCCGTCGCCATGAACGCGATTGGAGTGGCCGCCATTGGGAAAGCGGAGCTGCGAGGCACGTCCTGGTCGGCAAGGAACACCGGAGCCGAGGCTATCGCCCAGGGACAGCGCTGCCGCGTGGAGCGCGTCGACGGATTAATGCTGCACATTCGCGGCTAAAAGGAGCCTGAAAAGAAATGGATGTCGGAGTAATCGTAACCATTGCACTCGTGGTATTTATCATCATCGTGCTCGCGCGAATCGCCGTTGTCGTCCCCCAGCAGAGCGCGTACGTCGTGGAAAGACTCGGCAAATATACCGGCACAATCAGCGCCGGTTTCCACCTCCTGGTGCCGTTCATGGATGTTATCCGCTACCGGCACAGT
Source organism: Bryobacteraceae bacterium (assembly GCA_034408745.1). Taxonomy (GTDB): domain Bacteria; phylum Acidobacteriota; class Terriglobia; order Bryobacterales; family Bryobacteraceae; genus JAWXCM01. The sequence goes on along the minus strand of JAWXCM010000037.1, from coordinate 28,347 downwards.
CTCAAAGAGGTTGCCGTCGACATTCCCGAACAGGTGTGCATCACCAGAGACAACGTGCAGGTCGGCATCGACGGCGTGCTCTACCTCAAAGTCCTCGATCCCGAACGAGCCTCGTACGGCATCTACGACTTCTCCTTCGCCATCACCCAGCTCGCGCAAACCACACTCAGAAGCGAAGTGGGCAAGATCGAACTCGACCGTACCTTCGAAGAGCGCACCAACATCAACATCTCGGTCGTCAGCGAACTCGACAAAGCGTCGGAAGCATGGGGCGTAAAGGTACTCCGCTACGAGATCAAAAACATCACCCCGCCCCATGACGTTCTCGCGGCCATGGAAAAACAAATGCGCGCCGAGCGCGAGAAACGTGCCACAATCCTCAATTCCGAAGGCGCGCGCGATTCCGCTATCAACAACGCAGAAGGTCAGAAACAGCAGGTAATCAAGGCATCGGAAGCGAGGAAACAACAGCAGATCAATGAGGCGGAAGGCCAGGGTGCCGCAATCCTGACCGTCGCATCCGCAACGGCCGAAGGCATCCGTCGCGTGGCCGACGCCATTGAGGCGCCCGGCGGCGTGGAAGCCGTCCAGCTCCGTGTCGCCGAGCAGTACATTCGCGAATTCGGCAATCTCGCAAAAACCGGAACCACCATGATCATTCCGGCCAACCTGACCGACGTCGCTTCCATCATCGCCACCGCCATGACGGTCGTTCGCGAACAGCCAGGCCACGCACATCGCCGACCCGTCCGCGTAGATCCCGACCCCGCCGGCCAGTTGTAACACCAACACCCCGTGCGGAGGACGAAGAGAGAGCAGCGCAGGGCTTACATTACCCCAGCCAGCCCTGCTCCCGCTTTGCCCTCCACCACGCCAGCGACAGCGCCAGAACCATGTCATCCGTCGGAGCCCCCGACATCCCCGAAAACCCGCCGTTCCGCCCCCCGCGCACCGACCTCAGCTCCTGCACCATCACCTCCAGCGCCGGGCCAATCGAGCCCGCCATCTCCAGCCACTCGTTCTCGAACGCCACCACCAGCCCATGCAGGAGATCCCGCTTCGGCACGGTGTACCCCGAGCCATCCGGCCCCGGCGACACCGACGTCCGGTCTCCGCCCGTAATCACCACCGGAATCAGCCTGCATCCCAGGCCCCCATTCCCACGCAGCATCTCCAGCACCGCCGCCCCCACGGCCGTCCCATCCACAACCACCTTCACCCAGCCCTGCAGTGGAGGCCGACGCACCAGCTCCCGAATCCGCGTCGCCACATCGGTGAACGGAACGCCCAGCGGAAACCGCTCCGCGTGCCGCACAAAGTACCGAGTCTCGGTTGGAAACTGCATCGTCACCGGGTCCCGCATCTCCTGCCGGTACACCAGCTCCGCCCTCTCAACCACCACCATCGCCGAGTGGCTCTGCTCTTTCCCCAGGTCGACCCCCAGGTAATACCGCGTCCGCGCCCGCAGCAGATCCAGCCGCACCAGGCCATCCGGCCCGAATACGTCAATGTCGAGCCGTGGTCTGCCCCCTGCAACCACGCACGTCGGCGAGATCACGCCGCCCACAGCTTCGGTACCTCTTTACGGATCGCCCGCCGGATGAAATCCTCCCGGAACAGCGAATCCGGAGTGTCCAGGAATTCGCAGCAAAACTCCTGGCGAAACCGCAGCTCTCCCTTTGCGAGCCTCTGCGACTCCAGCCACGCCGGGTTGATCCGCGGAATCTCCGACGCCGGAACGCTGAGCCGCGTCCACCCGTCGCCGCCCTCGGCCCACGTCTGCCAGAAGAAGCCCCGTTTGCCCATCGGCGTACTGATCAGCCACTGACCGCCCGCGCCCTTCCCCGCCGTCGTCGCCAGCATCGGAGTGACGGCGTGATACGCCTCATCCGGCACCTCCGCCGCCTCGTCGACAATCAGCAAATTCACCGCCGACACCCCCCGCACCTTCGCCCCGGCCGGAAGCCCGACAATCCGCGAACCATTGGGAAAACAAGCCGAAATCGCGTTATGCCCATCCCCAACCACCCTCACGTCGAGCCGGGTCATCAGCATCCGCACTTTTTCAAAGAACTCGCCCGCCTGCCGAGCCGTCGGACACAACACCGCGACAACTGTGTCCGGCAGCAGAAACGCCAGGTGGACGGCCTTGATCGCCATCGCCAGCGTCTTACCCGCCTGGCGCGAGCAGTTCAGCAGCCCCTGAACCACCCGCGGGTCCAGCGCCTTCACCTGAAATGGCATCAGGGTCAGGCCGAGTACTTCCAGTGCAAACGACACCGGATCAAGCAAATACAAGCCCGAACAGCGCGGGTCAGTCTTTCCTGGGAACAAATGCATCGGAGTTTCCTCCTCCGGCGCGATATCGCGCATATTCCATCACGGCCTCATAGGCTTCGGGCCAGCGGGGCAGGACCTTCAGAACAGCCTCTTCCACCACCGTCAGCAACCCACCCGGCAACGCCGGGCCAGGGACACACGTCGCACTGAGCAGCACCCTGGCCTCGTCGGCCGTCCCCCCGGGTTGTAATTCCTGCGGAACCGCAAAGCGTTCCGACAACAACGTCACCACGAGCAAAACGATACACCACGCCACCGCGATTCCAGCCCACAGAAATTTACAGGTCATTGAAAACAAACAAAATAGAGATCAAAATTAGATAAAATGATATGAGTTTTGAGAACGCGTTTCATTATTGTCGGCGCGGCTGGCGGTATCGGCGCGGCCCTGTCACGGAGGCTAAAGCGGGTCGGTGCAGAACCTGTCTGAATAGGCCGTACGGCGGATAAATTGGCGGAGCTCAGTAAGGAACACGACGCGGCGACGCAGAGTGTCGACGCCTCTAATGCCGCCGAGTTCGAGGCAGCTGTTGCCGCCTGCGATCCGATTCAGGTAATCGTCAACTGCGTAGGCAGCGTGATGCTGAAGCGGACCCATTTGACCAGCGACTCCGACTGGTCTGAAACTCTGCAAATGAATCTGACAACCGCTTTTCATGTGGTGCGATCTGGTTCACGGCTCATGATGCATACCGGTGGGTCTGTCGTACTTTGCTCGAAGGCGTCGCCCCCGGCCTGGTAGAGACACCGGTGGGAAGCGTTCGTGCGACCGGCAGATAGCTTAGGCTGTCTGAATGGGCCTTGAACTCACGATTCACGCCGCTGCCACCTGGTACATGGTCGGTTTGATCTGGCTGATCCAACTCGTTCACTATCCGATGTTTCAATTTCTGGACCGCGCTGGCTTCAGGAGCAGCCACACCTTTCACGCAACGCGCATCACCTTCGTTGTGATGCCTGCCATGTTGCTTGAACTCGTGCTCTCTGCCGTTATCGTTTGGAAACGCGGTCCGCTGAACGTACCAGCCCTGATCGGATTCGGATTGGTAGTACTTATTTGGATGACTACATTCTTAGTCGTGGTGCCGCTTCATGAACGCCTTCAAACCGAAGGCTTTCAGCCGGACGTTCACGCAGCCCTGTGCCGATGGAACTGGCTGCGGACACTTGCCTGGTCAACCCGCGGAGTGATCGTCGCCCTTTGGCTTTCGGCCAGTTAATGGTGCCACTTTGAAGAATCGAACCTTCCCCATTCTGCAGGAAGCACAGAAGCTCATGCTTTCGTTCATCATGCCCGAAGATCAGCCCACCCTGGTATGTGGTCCGCGATTCCAGGCAATGCGACTCCAGGGACGAAAGCGCCTGCAATGGGCGTGGGAGGCTCATGCTCAGAACAGCTGTTCCTGGGGTGGGTGAGCGCACGTTTCAGTGCAGTGCACCATGAAAAGCGAGTTCAAACGATTTGGCCTTGAACGGCTCGCCATAATAACGGGGTCGACGTCCGATCGACCAGGACAGAAACCGCGCCCCGGTTTACAGTACCGAGGACCGGTTGTAAGGTAGAGCGTATGGACCGCCGCCTCTTCCTTGTCTCCGCCTCAGCAGCAGCAGCCACCAGCCAGGCCTGGGCCGGAGCCAACGACCGCGTCCGGCTCGCCATTATCGGCGTTGGCTCCCGAGGCACGGCACACATCGGCGAAATCCTCCCCGGCAACAACGTCGAGATCGCCACTTTGGTCGACCCTGACGGGCGCCGTACCGAAGAGGCCGCCGGCGTAATCGCAAAGAAAACGGGCAAGCGACCCAAGCTCGAAAGCGACATGCGCCGGGTCTTCGACGACAAAAACATCGACGCTGTCACAATCGCCACCACCAACCACTGGCACACGCTTACCGCGATCTGGGCCATGCAGGCGGGCAAAGACGTCTACGTCGAAAAGCCCGTCTCCCATAACGTCTGGGAGGGAACAAAGCTCGTTGAGGCGGCCCGCAAACACAACCGCATCGCTGCCGGAGGTACCCAGCGCCGCTGGTGGGGACGCTTCCGCAAAGCGATCGAACTGGTCCACGCCGGTACCATCGGCGACATCTACCAGGCCAACTTCGTGTTCCCCGGCAGCCGCGATTCCATCGGCTTCAAAGAAACCAAAGCTCCGCCCGCGTGGCTCAACTGGGACCTGTGGGTGGGACCCGCGCCCATGCAGCCGTATCACGAAAATCTGGTCCACTACAACTGGCACTGGTTTTGGGACTTTGGCAACGGCGAGCTCGGCAACAACGGCATCCACTTCATCGACGTTCTGCGCTGGGGCATGAAGAAGACCTGGCCCGTGCGCGTGCACTCCACTGGCGGCCGATTCGGCTACAAGGACCAGGCTGAAACGCCCAACACACAGAACGTCACGTGGACCTACGCCGACGGCTCCATGATCGTCGGCCAGCTCCGCGGACTCTATACCGCCGAGCCCGCGTCGTGGGACTTCTGGGGTTCCAAAGGACACATGCACATCATGGCCGACGGCCGGTTCCAGGTCCGCCTTGGCCGCAACAAGCAGCCCGAACCAGAGGCCGAGTATCCGCCCAACATCGACCACTTCGCCAAATTCGCCGACGCCGTGCGGCTGCGCGACCCGAAGCTGCTCGAATCCGAGATTGAAGAGACCGCAATCTCCACCGGTCTCTGCCATCTCGGCAACATCTCGTACCGCGTGAAGAGTGAGCTGCAGTTTGATCCGGCGCGGCTGCGCTTCACGGGCCACGACGCAGCAAACAAGCTCCTCACGCGCAATTACCGCGACCCTTACACAGTGCCCGACAAAGTCTGAGCGTCTTTAAACGTTCAGAGTTTTCAGAAAATCGATGCTGTCTTTCATCAGATCGGGTTCGACTTCGACAAAGTAATTCTTCACGCCCGCTTTCTTCGCGGCCGTGAAAAGCGCCTTCCAGTCGACTACGCCTTTGCCGATCGCCACCATTTTCCTGTCCCCTGCCGACCAGTCCTGCAGGTGCAGGGACAGGAACCGGCCGGGATACTTCCGGAACACAGTGGGCGCGTCGAACCCGAGCCTGCCCACCGCCACCTGATACTGCATCTTCACCACCTTCGGATCCAGAACGCTCGTCAGCTTGTCGTAGATCAGCGTCCCATCGCGCTCAGTGAACTCCGTATCGTGGTTGTGGAATCCGACCTGCAGCCCCGCCTTTTTGGCTTCAGCTCCCGCCTTGTTCAGTTCGTCCGCGGCGCGAGCCCACTCGTCCAGCGTCGCACCCTTGCGCAGGCCGAAACTGGCCAGAATTATCTGTTTCAGCCCGAGCTCTTTTGCGAAGTCGATGCTCTGCGGCAGAGTTTCCTTCAACTCGCGGAACCCGTAGTGGCTGCTCTCGCATGTCAGTCCCGCGCTACGGATCTTCTGGCGAAGCTCGGAAGCCTTCAGCCCGACAAGAGGCGCGAAGTCCCCTTTATATCCCTGCGGGGAGCACATCTCGATCGTGCGATATCCCATGCTCGCCAAATTGCGCAGCGTGCCTTCAAAGTCGTTGCTAATCGCCTTCCTCACCGGGTAGACCTGAGTGCCGATGGGCATGTTCAGCGGCGCAGCATCCATCTGCCCGAGCCCGGCCCCAACCGCCATACCACCAGCTAAAAAGTCTCTTCTCGATGTGTGCACAAATCGTTCCTCCAGCCGCTCATTGATTCTGGCATGAGCGCCGGGCAGGCGGTGTATCTGGCTGCCAGAAACTCGCTGAGCCGGGCTACTCATAACGGCAATCGTGCGGCACTTTGTCCAGCGGAGCTATGTAACCGTGGGTCTCGGGAGCAGAGAGTCGAGTAACGATGAGATCGGAATTGTTGCGGTTCGACGGGTCGGTCGAGAGGGATCCCGCCATCGACGCGTGGCTGGATGAGCGTGCTGGTGAACTGGGAGCCATCGCCCGAGAGTGGTTTGAGGTGATGCGAAGTTGCGGCGACGAAGTTCGGGAGCTTGTGCATGACGGTTGTCCGGTTGCGTGTCTGGGCGATGCGCCGTTCGGCTGCGTCAATGTATTCACTTCGTACGTAAACGCAGGGTTCTTTCACGGCGCATCGCTGCCCGATCCGGCCCGATTGTTGCAAGGCACCGGCAGATTTATGCGTCATGTACAGCTGAGACCCGCAACGTTCACAAACGCCGCCGCGCTAAGCAGGCTCATTGATGCAGCTTACTCAGATATCAGGGCACACGTCGAGAACGCCTGGCCTGGAGAGAACCCCACGCTCAGACAGCAACTTTCAACAGGCGTAAGATGTCTCCACAACCCCTGGGACCATTATGCCGACCTTCCGCCTGCTCCTAACCGCCGCCATCGCCATCGCGCTCGCCCAAGCCCAGAACACCCTGCCCGGCACCCAACCGCTCACCATGCAGGGCGACCTCGCAGCCCAGATGGTAGACGGCATTAACACGTGGCTGGACCGGGAAACCAGCGCCGCCCCAAACCGCCGGGCCACATACTGGAAACGCGACTACACCTCCGCAGCCGCATATGAAAAATCCATAGCCCCGAACCGGGACCGCCTCCGCCGCATCATCGGAGCCACGGACCAACGCGCCACGCGTCCTCAAATGATCCTTGACGCCACCACGGCCCAGGACTCCGTTGTAGGCAAAGGGCCGGGCTACAAAATCCACGCCGTTCGCTGGCCAGTCCTCGAAGGCGGCGCCGTCTTCGCCGAAGGCCTCCTCCTCATCCCCGACCGCAGCCCGGTAGCCCGCATTGTCGCCATCCCCGACGCGGACACCACCCCAGAAGCCCTCACCGGCCTGCAGCCTGGCATCGAGCCCCAGGCTCAGTTCGCCCGCCGCCTCGCCGAACGTGGCTGCCTCGTGCTTGTCCCAACCCTCATCGACCGCAAAGACACCTGGTCCGGCATCCCCGGTATTCGCATGACCAACCAGCCGCATCGCGAATGGATCTACCGCATGGCATACCAGACCGGCCGTCACATCATTGGTTACGAAGTCCAGACCGTGCTCGCGGCAATCGACTGGTTCACCGCCGAAAACACCCGCCAGTCCGCCCCGATCGCCGTCGCTGGTTACGGAGAAGGCGGACTGATCGCGCTCTACAGCGCCGCTCTGGACCCGCGCATCACAACCACCCTGGTCAGCGGCTACTTCCAGCCCCGCGAGCAACTCTGGTCTGAGCCCGTCTACCGCGACGTCTGGTCTCTCGTCCGCGAGTTCGGCGACGCCGAAATCGCCAGCCTCATCGCCCCCCGAGCCCTCGTCATTGAAGCGGCCCGGGCACCCGAAGTCACCGGCCCGCCGCCCACTACCACCGACCGCCGCGGCGCCACTCCCAACGGCTCCATCAAAACTCCTCCCCTCGACGCCGTCCGCGCAGAAACGGAACGTGCCCGAGCCTACTACACCAGCCTCAATTCCGACAAACTCCAGCTCATCGAAACCGAAGCAGGCCGGGGTTTGCCCGGATCGGACAAGGCACTGACCGCATTTCTCCGATCCGCACCAGCGGCAGCCGTTACCGCCACAGCCCCGCAAAACCTCCGCCCCGATTACGACATCGGCGCCCGCCAGAAGCGCCAGTTCGACACATGGGTCGAGCACACACAGCGCCTCGTTCGTCAGTCCCCCGCACGCCGCCAGGAGTTCTGGGGGCGCATCGACACAACCACGCCCGCGCGCTGGAAAGAGACCTCCGAGCCTTACCGCAACCACATCTGGAATGAAGTCATCGGTCGCATGCCGGACCCGACAATACCCGCCAGTCCGCGCAGCCGCCTCATCCTGGATGAGCCCAAATACAGGGGCTACGAAGTCGTGCTCGACGTCTGGCCAGGGGTCTTCGCCCAGGGCATCATCCTCGTCCCCAAGAACATCGCGGCGGGCGAACGTCGCCCCGTTGTGGTTTGCCAGCACGGACTCGAAGGCCGCCCCGTCGAACTGGCCGATCCCAAAATCGACAGCCACTACTACCACCGCATGGCCGTCAAACTCGCCGAAGAAGGCTTCGTCACCTTCTCACCGCAGAACCCGTACATCGGCCAGGACCGCTTCCGCATCATCCAGCGCCGTGGCCATCCCCTGAAACTCGCGCTATTCTCGTTCGTCCTCGGCCAGCATCAGCGCATCCTCGAATGGCTTGCCCAGCAGCCCTTCACGGACCCCCAGCGCATCGGCTTCTACGGCCTTTCCTACGGCGGCAAGACCGCAATGCGCGTACCCCCGCTGCTGCCGCAGTACGCCCTCTCCATCTGTTCAGCCGACTTTAACGAGTGGGTCTGGAAGACCACCAGCGTCGACTCGAAGTACAGCTACATGGTGACCAACGAGTACGACATGATTGAGTTCGATTTCGCCAGCGTCGTCAACTACTCCGATCTTGGCAACCTGATGGCGCCAAGGCCATTCATGGTCGAGCGCGGTCACAACGACAATGTCGCCCCCGACGAATGGGTAGCCCACGAGTTCGCAAAAACCCGCCGCTTCTACACCACCCAGATGAACCTGGCGGATCGCACGGAAATCGAGTTCTTCAATGGTCCCCACACCATCAACGGGCAGGGCACATTCCAATTTCTGAGGCGCCATCTCCGCTGGCCGCCCCAGTGATTCTCAACCGGTCAATATTTGTTTTTGGGTTGCCTGTGTCGGTACGGCTCGTCCATTACTCCGCAATTTCCCGAATTACCCGGCACGGATTCCCGGCCGCAAACACCCTGTCCGGAATATCGCGCGTCACCACACTTCCGGCGCCGATCACGGACCTGGACCCAATCCGAACGCCGGGCAGAATCAGCGCCCCGCCACCAACCCAGACATCGGACCCAATCTCAACAGGCTTGCCGTACTCCTGCTTCCGCCGCAGTTCGGCATTCAGCGGATGCATGGGAGTCAAAATCTGTACCGCCGGCCCAAATAACGTAAAATCCCCAATCGAAACACGGCAAACATCCAGCACGACGCAGTTAAAGTTAAAGAAAACCCGCTCGCCAAGCTCGATATTGCTTCCGTAGTCGCAGAAAAAGGGAGGTTGCACCCAGACCGTATCGCCACCCTTTCCAAATATCTGCGAGGTCAGGAACCGCCGCACCTCCGTATCGCCCTCCCGGGAGGCATTCAGCGTCTGACACAAATCCCGCGCCCGGTTCCGCGCCAACGCTAAATCCGCATCCAGAGCATCGTAAAGCTCCCCGGCCAGCATCTTTTCCCGCTCAGTCCGCATACGTCCCACATTATCGCGGTTAGCGCCGACCTGGGGCAAGTTCAGCCCCCGTACCGGTAAGTGCTGGATACCCGCCAGGCCGCAATCGGCTCGGTGAAGCACGGGTAGAGTCTGGCAGTTCAACGTTACGTGAATGCCGTTTTTCAGCCGGAATTAGTCTGGACATTTGCCAGCCACGGCCAGGTCGGCCACGCGGATATCGTCGCACTACGCTTAGAGTGTCCGAGTGATGGAAATTCGAGATGAGCGGAGGGTGAGCTTTCCCCCCCCAAACTGGAACCGCGTCTCCGGCCCTCGAAGGTAATACGATAAGCGGAGCATGTCCACCGGTCTTCTCCTCGACCCTCTCTACAAACAGCACGCCCCAGGCGAGGCGCACCCGGAGCGCCCGGAACGTCTGGACGCTGTCACCGCTGCGCTCGAGCGCGGAGGGCATCGCAAGCAGATGACGCGCATTGAGCCGCGTCCGGCGTCGATTGAAGAACTGGCCGCGGTGCACTCGCGCGAGTACATCGACCTCGCGCATCGCGAGATTCGGCGCGGAGTGCGCCAACTGTCCACCGGCGACACTGATGTGATGCCTCGGTCGCTCGATGTCGCTCTTCAGGCCGCGGGCGGCGTCATGAACGCCGTGGATGCGGTCTTCAGTGGCCGTGTGAAGAATGCATTCTGCGCCGTTCGACCGCCGGGCCATCACGCGACGCCCACCAAAGGCATGGGCTTCTGCATCTTCAACAACGTGGCGGTGGCGGCTCGATATGCGCAGCGCAAGCATGGCGCCGAGCGCGTGCTGATTGTCGACTGGGATGTCCATCACGGCAACGGGACGCAGGATACGTTCTGGCGCGACGGCTCGGTGCTGTTCTTCTCCACGCATCAGTACCCGTGGTATCCGGGCACCGGTGCGGCGGACGAGCGTGGGGAAGGAAACGGCAAGGACAAGATTCTGAACCGACCGTTCGACGCGGGCGCCGGACGCGAGGAAATCTACGGCGTATTCCGCGAGGATTTGGTCCCGGCAGCGAAGCATTTCAAGCCGGATTTCGTGCTGATTTCTGCTGGATTCGATTCGCGCGTCGGGGATCCGCTGGGGCGTTTCCGCCTTACGGATGATGATTTCCGCGACCTGACGCGGCTGATGATGGATATCGCGGAAGACCACTGCGAGGGCCGTCTGGTGTCGGTGCTGGAAGGCGGCTACAGTCTGGAGGGGCTCGGCGCGGGAGTGGCCGCGCATGTCGGCACACTCCGCAACGCCTGAGCATTCTCACCGGATAATTGCTTTGAATTCCTCGCCGTTCATTACCTGGTTGGCCAGTTCTTCGTTGAATTGATAGTTGTCAATGAAGTACTGGCGCTCGTCGGGAGTGTTGTCCCGCTGGCGGAATACGGCACCCAGCAGGAACGCAGTGAGTCTGGGTCCAATTCGCTGGTAGTATTCCTGCGCGTGCAGGAAGTTATAAGCAACGGTGGTCCGGGACAAAGTCGAGAGTGTGGCCACGTGGCCGGATACTTCCGACTCTGTGGCTTCCCTCAGCAGAACGTAGCGGTACAGAAGCCGGATGAACTCCGAATCTGACGGTGTGCCCCATCTGGCTTTGTACTCGGCTGACTTCAGGAACGCGTCGACGATGGTGACGCCGTTGACTATACCGGCGCGCATGGCGTCACGCTGGAATCGCCAGCCTTCCACTTCCGGGTCACGGTCCAGCAGTCCGATGTACAGGCCGGCACAGAAGCGGGCCGTTTCGTGGAATTCCTCCGAATACTGGAAATTCCAGTAATAGTAAGCGCGTTTCCAGTTGTTGGTGAGAGCGTCGACAAAAAAAGCGCCTCCGGCGTAGTCGGCAACATAGTACGCGAGTTCTGCCGCCGACGGATGGCGCCCGAAGAGGTTAATGAACAGCAGCCGGAAGGAGCGTTCCGTGAGTGTTTCCGAGCTGGCTGGTTGTGCGACTGGCACCAGCCCGCCTGCGATGTCGAGGTTTCCTGTCCGGATCGTGGTGGTGAAGTTCGGCATCACCGTCACTCGCAACGCCGTGGTTCCGGTGCCACTCTCCGGTGAGATGTTTGCCCATGGCACTCTCGGGAAAACGTACCAGCTACAGGTGGGGGCTGACGCGGTCAGGGTGAAGCTGGAAGCGCCGCCGTTGACAGCGGAGGCGAGGGTGGTGGGCGTCACGCTGAAGGTGCAGCCTGTCGATGCGGCCTGGGTGACGGTGAGCGTCTGGCCCGCTGCCGTCAGTGTGGCGATGCGCGGCGCGTTGGTCTGATTCGTGGACACGCGGTACAGCACTGCGCTTCCGCGCACGATCGGCACCAGCCAACTGGCACTGCTGGTCGCGGTCGCCTGACAGCTGGAGATGGAGGAGGTCAGGTCCATGCTCTCGATGCCGCCGGCGGCTGCGATGGCCTGCGCGTTCTTGTTCAACGTGAGATGTGAGGATTGTCCGACGAATCCAGCACCAGGTTCGACTGCGCGAGGTACACCGGTCCCACGTACGTCGCTGCCTCTTTGATTCCGGCGGCGGAGAGGCGCGCTATGAACGCCGCCCTCGAGAAGAAGGAACTTGTAAGCTGGACCAAAGCACAGTACCTGAGGGAGAGAGTTTGGCGACAAAGGCGTCGGTTGGGCCGCCTCCGTTCGCAGCCTGGAATGGCGTCGTCAACGCGAGGTTGGTGGACGACGTACTGCCGGTGACGGCGACGTTGCCGTTTGCGTCGACGGCGATACCTCTGCCGAAGTCGGAGCCATTTCCGTTGATGTAGGTGGTGTACAGAACGGCGGATCCGTTGGCGCTCAGTTTTGACACGTACGCTGCGCCAGCTGTGTTGGTGCCGGAGATGGCATCCGGAGTGGTGCTGTAACCCGTAACGAAGATCTCGCCGGCGGCGTTGACTGCCAGATCCTCGATGGTGTCGTTCCCGATGCCACCCACGAAGGTGCGGAAGCCGGGGACTCCGAGCACCAGCGGGTCGATGGTCAGCGGCAGTCCGCGGTCATACCGGCCGAGTTGGAACGCGACCTCTTTACCGCGCACGCGGTAGCGCACAAGCACGTCGATACGGAGTCCGTCGACGAACTGCCACGCTTCGGGCTTCTTCAGTCGAACGCCAAGGGCGATCAGGTCGTCGCCGTCGCGCGCGGGCTCTACCGGCAGCGTCCAGCCGATTTGCTTCGGATCCGCTCCGGCGGCCACCTCGAAATCGTACTCGAACTGCCGGGCGTCGCCGTGCAGGCGAATATCAATTCCTGGATAAAGGGAAATTCCGCGAAGTTCGCGGAACTGGGGAACACCGGTGACCGCTTTACTGCCGCTGTAATAGTGGCTTACTCCGGGAAGTCGCCCCGACGGCCCAGGCTGCCACGTGGGCTGAGTTGGTCCACTGAAAACCCACCGGCGTAGTCTGGCCTTTTGGCGTCACCCGCAGCCCGCCGTCTTCGATCCACACAGCGGATTCCGGAGTTCGGGCGAAATATTGGACGGACGGTGCCGCCTGTCCTAAATTCGGTTCAAACGGGAGTGGAAGTTCCCGAATTGGGGAGTGGTTGCAAAGCAGTAAACAACGCCTAGCAGACCCGGAAGGAGCTTCTTCATGAATTCTGGTGTCCGCGGTAGAAGCGGACACCAGGAGTTTACCAGAAGCTGCGGAAAAAAAAAGACTTAGCCCCGGAACTTGCGGAAAATCAGCGAGCCGTTTGTCCCGCCGAATCCAAACGAATTCGAGAGCGCGTACTCAATTTCCACGTCGCGGGCTTTATTCGGCACATAATCCAGATCGCATTCCGGATCCGGCGTGTCGTAATTGATGGTCGGCGGCGCGATGCTGTCCCGGATCGCCATCACCGTGATGCCTGCCTCGAGCCCCCCTGCGCCGCCCAGCAGGTGGCCCGTCATGCTCTTGGTGGAACTCACCATCAGTTTCCTCGCATGGTCGCCGAACGCCCGCTTAATCGCCAGCGTCTCCAGCTTGTCGCCCAGCGGCGTCGACGTGCCATGCGCGTTGACATAGGCGATCTGCGACGCCTCAATTTTGGCGTCGCGAAGCGCATTGCGCATCACACGGAACGCACCCTCACCGTCCTCAGAAGGCGAGGTGATGTGGTACGCATCCGCGCTCATCCCGTAGCCCACGATCTCGGCCAGAATCGGAGCGTCGCGCTTCTTCGCGAACTCCAGTTCCTCCAGGATCAGGATGCCGGCGCCTTCGCCCACAACGAACCCGTCGCGATCCGCGTCCCAGGGACGGCTGGCTCGCTGCGGTTCATCGTTACGCGTCGACAGAGCCCGCATTGCTGCGAATCCGCCTACGCCCATGGGTGTAATGGCTGCCTCGGTGCCGCCACAGATCATCGCATCGGCGTCGCCGCGCTCGATGATTCGGTACGAATCGCCGATTGCATGAGCGCCGGTGGTGCACGCCGTGGCAACGGCCGAGTTCGGTCCCTTCGCACCCGTCCGGATCGACACCTGTCCCGAGGCCAGGTTCACAATCGTCGCCGGGATAAAGAACGGGGAAATGCGCCCCGGTCCCTTCTCCAGCAGATTCTTGTGCTCGCGCTCAATCACTTCAAACCCGCCGATGCCGCTGCCGATGTAAACGCCCACCCGCTCAGCGTTTTCTTCATCCACCTTCAGGCCCGACGCGGCCATCGCCTGGTCCGCTGTGGCAATCGCGAACTGGATGAACCGCCCGACCTTCTTCTGTTCTTTCTTCTCGATCCATTTCGAGGGATCGAAATTCTTAACTTCGCTCGCAATTCGGCACGAGAACGCGGTCGGATCGAACAGCGCGATCGTTCCCACGCCACTTTGGCCTTCTTTCAGGGCCTGCCAGCAATGGTCGGTATCGGACCCCACTGAACAGAGGAGACCGATACCGGTGACAACTACTCGTCGAGACAAATCGAAAGGCTCCGGGAATGCTTCGCTTACTTCTTACTGGCCGTCTTGATGTCAATGTACGCCACAGCGTCTTTGACGGTGGTGATCTTCTCGGCATCCTCATCCGGAATGTCGATGTCGAACGCCTCTTCAAATGCCATGACGAGTTCCACGATGTCCAGCGAATCGGCACCGAGGTCGTCTACAAACGACGCGGTGTCGTCAACCTGGGCTTCGTCAACGCCAAGCTGTTCGACAATGATCTGCTTCACCTTCTGTGCAACGGACATGAATCCTCCAAACTGGTCCTCAAAGTTATTGATTCTAACATTGCGCCAACACGCTTCCGTCACGGATACATGTTTGCGTGCTGCCGGCTCCCTGTACACTCTGTTAAGGAATGCGTGTTTTGGGTCTCGCGTTGGTTCTGCTGAGTCCGGCTCTCCTGGGGCAATCTCCAGTTGACCACAAAAAGGTCATCGCGCGCCTGAGTTCCGAAGCGGATGCCTTCGAACGTTCAGCGTATCGCATCATGGGACGCGAGAAACTGGTTCAGATTGTGCCTGACGGCGTGCGCGTCGGACGCAGCCTGCGCGGCACCATGGTGCGTCTCCCCGGCTACTCACGGGAAATCGTCTCCGAGTACGGATTCGTCAGTATCGACGCGCGCGGCGGCTCCCTGCGCGAGATTCGCCGAATCCTCACCATCGACGGCCAGAGGTGGAACAAGGAAAGCCGCTCGCTGAAAACGCTGGCGCGCGAGATGATGGCGGCCGACGACAAGACGAAAATCCGCAGCCTCGAGAAAATGGAGGACTTCGGCCTGACCGGATTTGTCTCCGATCTCGGGCAGCTCATCCTGCTCTTCTCCCGCGGCGGTACCGCTCGCTACGAAATCCTCTACGAACGCCCTGACGCCGACGGAACCCTCATCTTCACCTACCAGCAGATCGACGGTGCGGAGGGCGTCACGGTTTATGGAGAGACCGACGTCCCGGTGCGTCAGCGGATGCGAGGCCGGATCTGGGTTCAACAGGACACGCTTTCGCCGATGCGCATCAGCTTCGATTCCACCCGCGAATACGAACGCGAGACTGTCATCGACCGGTCCACCATCGAATACGCACCCAGTAAGTTCGGCACGCTGTTGCCCTTGCGCGTGAAACATGAGCAGTTTCTTAACGGCATTCTTCTGGTAACCGACAATTACGATTACACTGGCTGGTCGCAAATTCTGCCCTCGTCCAGCCGCACGAAATGAAATACATTTATCTGCACGGCTTTGCCTCCGGCCCAAAGTCGGGGAAAGCAACTTTTTTCCGGTCGCGGCTCGCAACTGCCGGAATCGAGCTCCACATCCCGGATCTGGCTGAGGAGAGTTTTGAGAACCTAACCATCTCCGGCCAACTTCGCGTGATCGAACGCGAAGCCGCTTCGGAGCACCAGGCGGTCCTGATTGGGTCCAGCCTCGGCGGCTATCTTGCGGCGATTTACGCGTCGCTGCACCCCGACAGCGTGGCGAAAGTGATCCTTCTCGCCCCGGCATTCTGGTTCGCTCACCGCTGGCCCGAAAAGCTTGGAGCCCAGGCTGTCGCCGACTGGGAGCAGACGGGATTCCGCGAGTTCTTCCACTACGGCTTCCTCCGTACCATGAAAGTCCGTTGGGACCTGATGGCCGACGGCCGCCTCCACCCCGGAGCCCCCGACTTTCATCAGCGCGCCCTGATCTTCCACGGCACCTCAGACGATGTGGTGCCAGCCGCGTTCTCCCAGGAATTTGCCTCCGGCCGACCCAACGTCACCCTCCGCCTCCTCCCGTCCGACCACCAGCTCAGCGATCAGGTGGAGCTCATCTGGTCCGAAAGCCGCGCGTTCCTTGGAGTGTGAGTAATTGCCCGCGAGGCCACACGGATCCGCGCTGCGTCTACCAGCCCAGCGGTCGAGTGCTGCTCCCTGTGCTGGCTTAAAAAGACCTGCGCGAACACCTCAGCGGACGCGAATGAGCGCCTCCGTCCACTGCTTCAACTCACGGCCGGCGAACGACAGGTCCGCCGTCACCACATGCAGCCCTGGCACGGCCGCTCGTACACGAGCCCGCAGCACGCCTTCCTTCCTCGGCGCGATCGCAAGGTCCCTGTCCGCCCGAATCAACTCGAGGCCCGGCGGCAAGTTCCATGCAGCCCTGTAATTCAAAGGCTGCGGAGCGTGGTTCGTGATGCGTAGCTCCAGGTCCACAGTCTCGCCCGCACGAACCTCGGAGCCGTATGGGAACACGCGCGCCCACGACTCGTCCACCATGTAGTTGATGTCTGGCCAGGGCGATAACTGTGCGAGCGCCGTGGATCGCTCCGCCAGTTCGGCCCGCATGCGCTTCACCTGGGCGGCGCTGTAACGGAACATTGGCTCTACGTGCTGATTGAGCAGCCACGCGTTCTCCGGCAGAGACGCGATTCTTCGAAGGCAGAATTCATACCCCTCTCCCTCACGCAGAACAACCCGGTTTTGCATACAATAATCATCCATGCCCGACGGTGTGAACGAGTCTCCGGTGAACAGGTACGTCTGCCCGTCCCGCTCTGCCACCAGCCCGCCGTGGTAGAGCGTCTGCCCCGGAAAGTACCAGAAAGTAAACTTCCACTCATGCCAGTCCAGCCTCTCGCCGTCGCGCTTCGCTCCTGAGACCGGTACCCCTTTTGTCGTGAGGCACGGCAGACGAAAGGCGCCCGGTCTGCCCATCACTTCTGACATCCGGTCAGTAAAATAAACGGGCGCGTTGAACTCCTGCGAAACGTCGCTGATGTAATCCGTATGATCGTCGTGATAATGCGTGATCCAGATACCTTCCACAGTCCGAAGCCTTCCGGCATCGCGAAGCTTGCGCAACTCCGCCAGCAGATTCCGGTAGCCCGCATCCACGACAAACGCGTTGCCGCTCTTTGACAGGATCACTCGCGAGTTGCCGATCGCCACAATGTCGCCCGGGAGTTTCGACTGCTCGGCCATGGGCAGAATGTCCATTGGGCGCTCGACGGCGCGAGAGCGGATGCGGTGATTGTCATCGCCCCAGTACCAGCGCAGCGCGTCGGTTTCGAAGTGGCTCTGGAGAAATGTCTGCAGGCGCTCGATCAGTTTGGCGATGGAGGCCTGTGGGTCTGTGATGGCAGGACCACGAACAGGCAGAATGATGTCCGGCTTCGTTTTCGCTACGGCACGCAAACTCCGGATGAGGTCTCCGGCCCGGGCCGCGTATCCGTGGTATCCGCGAGCCTTCGCTTCCGGAACTGCGTCCTGCAGGCTGTACAAATCGAAGAACTGACCATCGCCGTAGATGAGATCACCGGTACACGCAATCCGTTTGCCCCCCGTTTCGAGCAGATAGGAAACTGCTCCGCGTGTGTACCCAGGCGTGGCGAGGACGCGGACCGGGACCCCGCCGGCATCGAATGTGTCGCCGTCCGCCACGGTGCGCTCTACACGCAGCGGCGCCACCGGAACCATGGTCGATTGCTGCGCGTAGTCGTGAAACCGCGCGGTCTCCAGCTTTTCCCAGAAGGCCCCCGGATCGGCAAACAGGTCCTTTTCCGCCGCCGGGACAACTACGTGATTTGCGGAACCAGGTGAGATCGCGTCACGCCTTGCGTGGGTCAGGAGTAAGCGGGTGACTTTGCCAGAAGTCGCGCCGTACACCGCCGTCGTTTCCCCGATAAGGACCGTATTCGAGGAGGCGCCCTTCTGGAACCGGATACCCTTGGGCAGCGTTTGTGCTCCGGCGAGAAGCGCAGTTAAAACAACCATCGTGGCAAGTCGCATGTCGCTGTCCTCCCGCACCCGTCAGCCGAGCGTCGGTACCTTAAGTTGCTCCCCATCCCGCAGCGCCGACTGATGCGCGATGATGCCCGGCACCGTGTACGCGATGGCTTCGTGGATGTCGACTGCCGGCTTTCGTCCGCGCACTACAGCATCCACAAACTCATGTGTGAGGAACGTGTGCGAGCCCTCATGCCCGCTGCTGTGCCGAAGTGGCGCAGGGAGCATGTCCGTCGCCCACCACTTTGGTGTTTCGTATTTCTCGAGCACGGCCCGCTGTCGGGCGAAGCCGCCACTGTCCTTCTCCTGATCCACCGTCCAGCGGACCACCGCGGGGCCGAGCCCGTTCGGATGGTCGTAGAAGAAGCTCATTTTGTCGCCGTAGAGCTGTGCCCGTTCGCCGCCGCGATGAGCGCCCTTCCACCACACCTCTACTCGAAAAGCGGTTCCCTTGCTGGTCCGGAACAGCGCCGTCTCATTCCAGAACGGATTGCGATAGACGTTGTCTTTCAGGATGGGATCGCCGTCACCCCATCCAATGCAGCTCACATTGCTGATCCTCTCTCCCGTCACGCTGAGCAGATGCGCCGTGCAGTGGGTGGGGTAGTGCATCGGAGGAAACCCATATCGCCACGTGCGCTCCCCTCGATCGAAGAACAGCGATTCGAGGCCCGCATGGTGATACTCGCTTTCGCACGCGTAGATACGCCCAAACGCGCCATCCTGCTGGAACTTTCGAGCCGAGATCGTGAGCTGCTGATAGTAACTCGTCTCGGCCATCATGTAAGTCAGACCGGACCTCTTCACCGCGTCGATCATCTGGCTGCATTCCTCGACGCTCATTGCCGCCGGGACCGCGCTCAACACATGCTTGCCCGCGGCAAGCACCTCGATGACATGCCGTGCATGATCCGGTGCCGGCGTGAACAGCCCGACCGCTTCCACCTGTTTGTCCTTCAGCAGCTCGGTTAATGAGTTGTATGCCGTGGCGCAGGAATACGTTTTCTGCAGCGCGGCCCGACGGTCTGCGCGCAGATCGGCGACCGCTTCCACCACAGCGTTCGGATGCTGGTGAAAGTAGAACTGTGTTCCAAAGCCGCCGCCCACGACGCCGACGCGCAGCCTTCTGGTAGTCCCCTGCGCCGCTGCCGCCGCAATGCTCGCAGCGCCCACAAATTCCCGCCTCGTCCCGAATCTCATGACGTCATCATAGTCCGGGCACTCCCCGGACGCCGCTCCCGACAAAGATGTACCTGATCGACGTCGCTAATATCGGCAGCGCCGCCTGACCGCTGCATTACCAGAGCACCCCGTGGACAGGTTTGACTGGCTCGGGCAGACTGCTTTCGCCCAGCATGTGCATGAGATTGATCTCGATCGTCCGGCTGATGGAAGACAGGGGTACGTCGAAGATCGTGTTGTCGAAGGGGTCTTCCAGATCTCGGCCAATCTTCTCGAGCGCAAGGAACATAAAGCCGACCAGCGTCGAGCCAAGCGGCGTATACCACCCGAGCTGCTCCACCATGCCGCAGGGCAACAGAATGCAGTAGGCGCGCACGAAGACCATCGGAAAGAAGTCGTATTGTTTGGGAAGCGGCGTGTTCTTGATGCGCTCGGAGCCACCCTGCGCGTCGGCCAGATCATTCAGGCTTTGGTCCATGCTCTGCCATTCCTGTGCATTGATCCAGTTGTGGTCCCGTGCCTCGCGCAGCATGCCGGCGATTCGGAGCTGGATGGCGACCGGGACATTGGGCGCACCCCGGAGCGCCTCGATTTCGGCCGGCGTGAGCACGGACGCCAGTTCGCCGAGCGGATCCAGACCGCGCAGCTGTTGGCGAAGTGCGTGGACCCACGCGATCTGGTGGTACACCAGGCGCCGCCTGAGTTCGCCGGCGGCGCTGCTGTCGGCTGGCGCGGCGTTGCGCGCAGCATCGATCATGGTGGAGATCTGGCGACCGATACTGCGGCTGTTATTCACGATGCTGCCCCACAGGGTGCGGCCTTCCCACCAGCGCGCGTAAGCGGAATTATTGCGGAATCCGACGACAATTCCGATAACGGAGCCGTACAGACCAAGCGGAATCTGGCTGAAGCCGATCCATTTCCACCCGAGCAGGTTGTACGCAAGAACGATGCCGATGTCCCATGCGATGAGCATGTAGAGGGGCTGCCCAATGTAGTTGAGCATCCGGCCGATGTGCAGCTCTTTTGGAACGATCACCGCGAGCCTGCGTCTCCCTGAAGGACGCTCGCGGGAATTGCGCCGGGCCGGATGGTTTCGAACGCATCGGGGTTGTCGCCGCCCTCCCAGATCTTCACGTTCCCGCAACCGATGTCATAGACCCATCCGGAGATGGTGAGTGCCTTGCGGGCCAGCGCTCCGGCAATGTGCGGGTGGGTCCGCAGGTGGGCGAGTTGCATCAGCACGTTCTGCTCGGTAAGGACCGAGAGGAGATCGCGCCCGGTTTGCTGGTGGATTGCCTGGGCAATTCGCAGCGCTGCAAGTCCATGCGTGAGCCAGCGGGCGACGTAGGGCATGGATTCGGCGGGAGACGGCTGAAGCAGCGCCTTCATGGCCCCGCAGTCCAGGTGGCCGCAGACCACCACATGGCGAACCTTCAGGGCATCGAGCGCGTACTCGATGACGGCTCCGACGCCCCCGGGTGTTTCGCCATACGCGGGCACCATGTTTCCCACATTCCGTGTGATGAAGACCTCGCCGGGGCCGGAGCTGGTGAGGGTCGATACGTCGACGCGGGAGTCCGCGCAGCCAACGATCAGGGTGTGCGGGCGCTGAGGCTCCGTGGCCGCCTTGTGGTAAGCGTCGGCTCGTACGCCATAGATGTCAGTGTGGAACTTGCGAATCCCGGCTTTCAGGATATCGAGGGGCTGATTCATGGATGCTCCTTCAGGGACTGACCCGTTTGAGTGCGCGTAGTATTCATCGGCTGAGAGTGGCTCCAGTCACTCGGCCCGCAAAACCGGCAGCGATGCGCAGCCGCACTGACTGTACTCACAATATTATCGACGGCTGTCGTGCATCCTGGCAGGTGACCCGTCGTTTGCCCAAAGGCATGTAGTTCATGCGGCATCAGAAGGTTTGCAAACGCTCCGAGGTCATGCTGGGACACAAATGGGTTAAAGCTAACTAATGCCGGGAGAACGAAATGGTTGAGTAGTTACCCGAATTATGGAGCGGTAAAACTTCAATTCGATACGCAATCGTCATCTCGCTGAAACAAAGGCCGAAATTGCCGCCTCGGCGTGGTCGCAATGCCGCCCACTGTTGCGCATCGGCCAGGCCAGGGTATTTACAAGTTAGTCGTTCATCTCTCATCGTTCCGTAATGAAATAAACCTAAACTAGTTACTTTGACGGACTGGCCTGCCTCCCCACCAGCCACCAGAGCATTCCCATTTTTCAGGAGTATTGATGCGAGTTTTTTCAGTCTTTGTGTGCTTCGTGTGCTGCGCCTCGCTGCAGGCACAGATCGCGTTTACGAATCTCTCCAGCGGCCGAACCGCTCCAGGAGTGACCGCCGGACACTATGTCACCGCTTACGGCAACTTTGCCGGTGTCTCGGCGACTCAGGCCTCCGCTGTTCCGTTCCCGGCCACCCTTGGCGGCGTGACAGTCTCGGTCGACGGCACCAGTGCTCCGCTCCAGTTCGTGGGTCCCACGCAGATCAACTTCCTCGTTCCTGCCCGCACCACCACGGGACTGAAGGAAGTTCGTGTCACCACACCGACTGCCACTGTCAGCGGCAGCGTGCGGGTTGTCACGGCGGCGCCAGGCATCATCGTGCAGGATCAGGCTACTCCGCCTAAGGGAGCCATTCGCAACCAGGACAACGCGCTGAACGCGGAATCCTCCCCGGCAAGACGCGGCGAAGTCATCCAGATCTTTGGCACCGGCCCAGGAGCGCTCAACACCAGCATCGCCGATGGCGCAGCCGCCCCAGCCAGTCCTTTGGCCAGAACGGTATCCACTCCGCAGGTCTTCATAGCCGGTACGGAAGCCGTGGTTCAGTTTTCCGGCATGACGCCCGGACTGGTCGGTCTCTGGCAGGTGAACGCGGAAGTGCCAAACCGCCCAGGCATCAGCGGCCGCGTGCCGGTGGTGGTGTTCATCGACGGAGTGGATGCCAATGAGGTGGCGGCGTTTGTTGCTCAGTAGACTCGCCGCACTGGGCTGCCTGACGGCCTCGCTGATCCTCGCGCAGGCCCAGACCGGAACAGTCAGCGGAGGCATCTTCGACGGGCAGACAGGGCGTGGTGTCGTCGCCGCGTCCGTTGCCGTGAATGGTCAGACGTCGGACCAGCAGGTGAGCGATTCCGCAGGCAAATTCGTAATCACTCTGTCGCCGGGCACTTACACGCTCACCATCTCAGCGAAAAACTACAGCGTCGCCACGCTGACAGGCGTTCTCATCAAAGCCGGCGAAAACACCGAGGCCAGTACCGTCCTGTCGAGTAGCTCGCTGGTCACGACAATCGATGTCGTGGAGCGCGCCACTTCAGTCGCCGCTACATCCGAGGCCATGCTGCAGGAACGGAAACTCGCATCGACGATCAGCGACAACCTCAGCCACCAGGAACTGATGTCCGGCACGTCCTCCGACGCGGCAGGCGCTCTGGAGAAGGTCACCGGCGTCAGTGTCGTGGGAGATGGCTTCGTCTTCGTCCGCGGTCTCGGAGAGCGATACAGCTCCACGCAGCTCAACGGCGCCCTGATCCCAACCACCGAGCCGGAACGGCGCGTGGTGCCGCTGGATCTCTTCCCCGCCGGGCTCATCGAGAACATCAAAATCCTCAAAACCTATTCGGCCGATCTGCCGGCCGAGTTCTCCGGCGGCATGGTGCAACTGCAAACGGTCGATTTCCCGACTCAGAAGATCTTCAGCGTCTCGATGAAGAGTGGCTTCAACACCGCCACCACATTCAACAACTTCAAATCATACCCGGGCGGAAGCTACGACTTCTTCGGCTTCGACAACGGCACGCGAGCCCTGCCCTCCAACATTCCCTCCGACAAGAGGTTGTTCCCGGGCCAGTTCACTCAGGGCCAGTTGCAGGAATTTGGCCGGAGTTTCTCGAATAACTGGGAGCCCGCCACCAACGATTCCATGCGGCCAGCCGTAGACTGGAGTGCGGTAGGCGGTGGCACATGGGGCCGCTTCGGCCTCGTTGGAGCGCTGACCGTCAGCAACAAACCGCAGAATCAGCGGGAAATGCAGCGCTATATCCGGCAAGGCGACGGCAAGCCGTTTATCTTCACCGACTACCCGGATTTTCGCGACTACACGCAGCAGGCCCGCCTCGGCGGCATCTTCAACGCAAGTGTCCGCCTCACTCCCAACAGCAAAATCATGGTGCGGAACACCTTCACGCACGATACAGAGAAGTCTGCGCGTGAGTTCTCCGGTTACGACGGCGGCGTCGATTCCAACATCTCGTCGCAGCGTCTTCGCTGGGTGGAGCGCAGCCTCTTGTCTACCGGAATTGAAGGCGATCACGCGCTGCCGAAGTGGAAGAACAGCGTCATCCACTGGCAGTTCACATACTCGAACTCGAAGCGCGATGAGCCCGATCTCCGCGAGGTCTTCCGTGGCCTGCTGCCCAACGGATCCTCCATCTTCTCCGCCCTGGGTTCCTCCGGCATTCGTTTCTTCTCCAACCTGGACGATCGCATCTACGAGCCCCAGGCCGACTACAGTATTCCCTTCTTTAAGGGCTCCATCACCGGGCTTTTCAAGGTCGGCGTCAGGGCGACGCTCCGCAAACGCGACTTCGGTGCGCGGCGATTCCGCTACATCCCCCAGCAGTTGACCACCCTCAACCTGTTCGCCCCCAGCAATCAGTTGTTCGCTCCGGACAACATCCGGCCCAGCGGCTTCCAGATAGTGGAGTTCACACGCGGCACGGACAGGTACGATGCGGAACAGAACATCATCGCGGGTTATGCCATGGTCGACCTCGGACTCGGTGCTCGCTGGCGTGTGGTCGCCGGTCTGCGAATCGAAGACGGCGATCAGACCGTAACCACCATCGACAATCTTGTGCCCGGCGCCCGCCCGGTAATAGCCGGTCTTACCAACCGCGATCCAGCTCCGGCTGTCAACCTCATCTACGCTCTCAACTCGCGCCAGAACTTCCGCCTGTCATACAGCCGGACCCTCTCCCGCCCCGACTTTCGCGAACTCTCGCCGTTCGACTTCAACAACACTTTGGGCGGCTTCGTTACCCAGGGAAACCCGGACCTCGTCCGAGCCACCATCAGCAACTTCGACGCCCGGTGGGAGTGGTTCACCGGTGGTAATCAAATCATCGCCGCCAGCGTGTTTGGCAAGCTGTTCAACAACCCCATCGAGCAGACGATTCTTCCGGCCAACGATCTGCGCCAGACCTACGTCAACGCAGCCGGTGCCCGCAATGTCGGCCTCGAACTCGAGGCTCGCAAGAACCTCGGAAGCTTCGCCAAAAAGCTGCGTGAGTTCAGCGTAGTTACGAACTTCACTTTCGTCGATTCCAACATCGACATCCGTGCGGCGGATGCGTCGCTGCTGACGACTTCGTCACGTCCTTTGCTGGGCCAGTCCCGCTTCATCTTCAACGTGATCGGGGAATGGACGAAGCCCGCGTGGCACAGCAGTTCCCGGTTCTACACCAACTTCGTGTCCCGCCGTATCACCGATGTTGGAACTTTCGGCGTGCCCGATATCTACCAGGAAGGCAACACCAACCTGGATTTTGTCCACCAGTACACCTTCACGGAGAAGAGCAAGTGGACCCTCCGCTTTGAGGCGGAGAACCTCACCGACAATCGGTTCCGCTGGACGCAGGGCAATTTCGACCAGCGAGTGTACCAGTTGGGCCGTACCTTCCAGGTCGGTCTAGGATTTTCGTTTTTCTAATTCACAGATTCATGCATAAGGAGACTTCAGCAATGAAGATGCACCACGTTGTCATGCTGAGCGCCGCGGTCACGGCCAGCCTTTTCGCGGCTGATCCCACCGCCACGTTCAGCAAGCTGAACGCTGATCAGGCCGAAAAGGCGGCAGCCATCTATAACGGCCCGCGCTCTCGCGTGTCCATGTACCTTTGGTCTGACAAGTACGTATACAACCCCGGCCAGACTGCCACGTTTCGCTGGACCATCAAGACCAACGGCGACCGCTACCCGTACACCGTCTTTGCCTATCGCCAGAATAACCAGACCGGAGCAAAGACATACCTGACCGCGGCTGGCTCAACCAGTGCCAGCGTTGTCGATGTGACCGGCAACTCACAGGACCAGGGTTTCCAGCCGCAGGCGGTTTCCGATGTGAGCAAGGCCGTGGTGGCCGCGGTGCCAATTCCCAATGAACTGGGCATGCACACCGCTGTCATCGAACTGCGTGACTACACTGGCACCCGAGTGCTGAAGAGCTCAGTGATGAAGATCGGTGTGGTTAGCGGCGAGCAGACCATCAGCGGCGACATCACGGCCCCCCGCACACTAACCAACAACACCCTCTGGCGTCTCAGCGGTGTAGTCAACGTGAAGTCAGTGCTGACGGTGGAGCCCGGCACATTCATCTTCGGCAACCCCGGCAGTTCGCCGCCGTCGCTGCTGCTGGTCACCCGGGACGGACGCATCGAAGCCAGCGGTACCAAATCCCGCCCGATCATCATGACCAGCTCTCAGCCTTTTGGTCAGCGGAAGCGCGGAGACTGGGGTGGCCTGTTGATGCTCGGCAAGGCCCCGATTAACGTCGGCGCGAACATCAACACTGCCTCCTGCGGTCCGGAAGGCTGCAGGAATGAGGCGGGCACCTTTTTCATCGAAGGGCTGGTTGCCAACGCGAATGGCCTCTATGGCGGCAACGAACCGAACCACAGTTGCGGAACACTTCGCTACGTTCGCGTCGAGTACGCAGGCTCCACACTTTCCCCCAACAATGAGACCAATTCGTTCACATGGGGTGGCTGTGGCAAGGGTACCGTTGCGGAACACCTCCAGGCATCCTACGGCCTCGACGACAGCTTCGAGTGGTTCGGCGGTAACATGGACGCAAAATGGCTCGTTGGCGGTCTTGGTGCCGACGACTACGCCGACTACCAGCTCGGCTACACGGGTCGCGTGCAGTTCGGCCTCTTCTACCAGAATCCCGACAGCCGTGGAAATCGCGGCATCGAAGGCGACAACAGCGAGTACAACGCGGCCGCCACACCCCACTCGGACCCCACCTTCTACAACATGACCTTCATCGGATCGGGCCAGCCAGGCTTTGATGAAGCCGACGCGCCGGGCATCTTCCTGCGCCGGGGCAGTCGGGGAACCTTCAACAACATGGTGGTCAGCAATTTCTACAGCGGAGCGGTCAGCGTCTCCGATGCGAACACCCAGACACAGGCGGATGCCGGTAACGTCAGGATGAACGGCATTCTCATCTGGAAGAACAACATCGGTGGGCCTGCCACCGCGGACACCTTGAACGGCCAGATCTCGAACGCCTACACTCAGCGCTTTGGTGCTGGCCAAATCGGGACTCCCGCCGCCGGCCAGCAGTTCGTGATCGGCGATCCCCTGTTCGCCCGCCCCCTGGAATTTAGCGATCCCGACTGGTCCGGCTTGTTCGGCAGCCCCATCTTCCGCGCAGGCTGGGTTGCACCTCCCGATGACGGATTCTTCGATCAGTCGGCCAAATTCGTGGGAGCCCTCGGCGACGAGGACTGGACCCTGGAATGGACCAACTGGCTGCTCGAGACCGACATCGTTCCCTAAGCTAATCCGCTTTCGCCTGACACCTCGCGCACGTCGAGGTGTCAGGCGCAGCTATCCCGCCAGCACCCTTCATTCCAGTTTCACCATCAATCCCGAAGTCGTCCCCGCAAGCCCCTTGTAAATAGTCCAGAGCCAGCCAGGCCGTGGAATGCGCTGACCCGCCGGAATATTGCCGTCGGTTCCCGCTCCTGTTCACACCCCGACTCGCCCGGAACGCCGCCTGTATCAGAGTCCGCGTCTGCCGATAGTCTTCGGCAGGTCCTGGCTACCTCTTGCGATGGTGATAATTTC
Organism: Bryobacteraceae bacterium; assembly: GCA_034408745.1. Lineage (GTDB taxonomy): Bacteria > Acidobacteriota > Terriglobia > Bryobacterales > Bryobacteraceae > JAWXCM01. Next base: position 1,030 of record JAWXCM010000037.1, on the reverse strand, counting down.
CACGGGGCTGGTGCCTGGCTTGTAGAGAATCAGGTAGTCTCCCGGCTTCCTCCAGGTATTAGTCTCGGATGTCCGCAAGATCCTCTTGAGCGACAGGTGTGAGGAGGTAGCCGCTCATCCCGCTTTGCGTTTTGACTCGCGGGTATCGAGGTCTTCAAGAAGTCCCTGCATGAAACTTCGCCGTCAACCCTTTCGCCGCGGTCGGCCTGGGCGAGTCCCTTTTCCATTCGCTTGCGAAGCTCTTGCAGTTGGATCGTGCGCAGTTCGTCTCTTTGTTCCATGAGACGAAGTGCTTCGCGGACAACTTCGCTCGCCGAGTTGTATCGGCCCGACTGGACTTTGTTTTGTACGAGTTGCTCTAGCTCAGGGGTCACGTTCGGCTATTCGTGGATCTGGTCGACGAGGCAGGTGAGAACAATGAAGATTGACATAATGCTCATCAACTCCTACCCCTTCACCATTCGCCCCCTTTCGGAAGAAGACGGTGGAGGGTTCGCGATTGAGTATCCGGATTTGCCGGGATGTATCTCGGACGGGGGCGACGCGGTGAAATCCTATCTGCTCAGTTGCGTCGGGCATGGCGACCCCATTCCGAAACTGAGCGATGCCAGCGGGCAGTGGAGGCAACGTGTGCCGCGAAGCCTGCACGCCCGCCTTGCCGCGCGAGCAAGGCAGGAGGGCGTCAGCCTGAACACGCTCGTTACCGCAATGATCGCCGAGGGATTGGGCACGCGGCGAGCGTCCTGAGATATCTACCAGGATTCCGCGGTCCCGCTGCCTGAGGATTTGTCGCCCCCGGCGTCTACGAATTGGAGCACCGTGGGAATGGCCGTGAATTCCTTCAGGAAATCCACCATCTCCCCGGTCATCTCGTCCACCCGCCGCAGCACCCAGCCAGCTACGCCAGCCCGCCCTCGCCGGTGTGATTTGATATCTCTACATGCTTCCGTTCGCTGTCGCCCTCCTGTGCGGCCTGTGCCTGACGACGTCGGCAGCCACGCTTCCGGACCTCGACATTCCAGAACCCATC